>JAPOLF010000086.1 GCA_029977305.1 bacterium
TGGTCTCGTACCGCGGGTATCGAATATGGCAAGTGGTTGGCTCAACGTTGGTGAGCATCGATGTGACCGGTTCGCCGGGGGTGCTCGAAGCGGGGGTGGGGACGATCGCCGACCTCGCGGCGGGGTGCGCGGAGGTGAGTTGTCCGGGATGGCAGCCGGTGCCGGATCCGCTGCTGGCGGATTCCCCGGTCTCGGCGCTGCCGGGGCACGTCGGCACCGGAGACGACACAACACCGCTGGGACCGACCGATCTGCCGTGGGTGGCGGCGCGGCCGGAGGAACTGCCGGAGGACGGCTGGATGTGGTGGCCCTCCAGCGGATTCGAGACGATGGAGCAGGCGGCAGGAAGCGCGACCGATACCGGATCGGAGGAGTACGCGCAGGTCCTCGAGGTGATGACCGAGGGCGGCTGGCTGCAGACCTATCGCGGGGTCTTGGCGCTCGAGGATCCGGAGAACCCCGAGCAGCTGGCGCGGATCACGATGACGCGGCTGTCGGAGTTCGAGACGGAGACGGGGGCGCGGAATCTCTATCACACCTTGTTGGCACAGACCTATATGGCGGCGGGGTTCGGGCGGTCGGCGCAGGCGGCGACGATCGGCGACGAGTCGCGCTACTTCTCGGCCTCGTTGGGATCGGGGGAGCAGGGACGCGGGTATCCGACGGCGGTGCTGCTGGCGGTGGACGGCAACGTGGTGATCGAGCTGTACCTGGTGGATCTGGTGGCGACGAGCAAGTTCCCGTTCTTGCGGGAGGCGGACGAGGTGCTGAATCCGATCGGGGAGGCGATCACGGCGCGGCTGGAGGCGGCGCGGAACGGGGAGGCGCCGGGGTTGGGGTTGATGGTGCCGCGGGTGAGTGGGCCGGGGAGTGTCTATCGGCAGACACGGTATCAGGCACTGGATGGCCAGGTGGTGGGGGAATCAACGCCGTCAGGCGAACCGGTCGAGGCGCTGCAAGCGTTCCTCGATCGCGACGGCGTCATCGACGGGTTCATTTCTGACGTTGGGATTCCGCAGGGTGAAGGAACAATCTGGGTCGTTTCAGAGGTGCTGTCGTTCGGGAGCGTGGTGCAGGCGTCGCATTACCTAGGAGAGCGGGAAGGCCAAATGGCACAGCAACCGGGAGCGTGGGTGGAGGTGGTGCCGCCGGCAGTCGGCGAGGAATCAGTGATGGTTCGATGGACGAAGGAGTTGGCAGACGGCTCGACGGCACATCGGGTGATGGGAGTTGTTCGAGTTGGGACGATGACGAGTGAAGTGACGGTGAGATCGGCGGAGGAGGTGTCGGATTCGGATCTCGTGATGCTGTTGGAGATGGCGGTGGGGTGTTTGATGGGTGGTGGGTGTGTGGAGGGGCGGGAGGTGGTGTTATCAGACCAGTGAGGTTTGAGGAGGGTTGGCGCATATGGCGACGAAGTCGCTCATCTGCGGCTTCGCGCCCTCCCCCTCAGCCCCTCTCCCCTGCGGAGGAGAGGGGAGGCGTTGGGGTCGACTGTGGTATGCGGAATGGAGCTGCTTGCCGCGGCTACAATGCGGTCCAGCATTACCCGGTCATTGCGCGACACTCCCGGAGACACCCCATGATCACCCTCGGCGTTCTCGGGACGGGCGACGTCGCCTTCCGCACCTACCTGCCGGGACTGGCCTCGCTGCGGGGGCGCGCCGCGGTCGTCGCGTGTGCCGATCCCGTTGCCGAGCGCGCGGCACGCTTCGCCGCCGAGGCGGAGGCGATCACCGGCGAGCCGGTCACCGCGTACGCGACGCTCGAGGACATGCTGGCGCATCCGGGGTTGGATGCCGTCCTCAACCTCTCCCCTGCCCCGGCCCACTTCGCGACCACCAAGCAGATCCTCGAGGCGGGCAAGCACTGCTACGAGGAGAAGCCGATCGCCAACACGCTCGAGGACGGGCGGGCGCTGGAGGCGTTGGCGAAGGAGCGCGGGCTGGTGCTGCTGTGCGCCCCGGCGCCGATGGCGTCGTCGCGGTTCCGCTGGTTGAAGGAGGCGATCGGCGAGTTGATCGGCGAGCCGCACCTCGCGATCGGGCAGATGGCGAATCTCGGGCCGGCGGCATGGAAAGAGTATGCCGGGGATCCCGCCGTCTTCTACACCGAGAAGGTCGGGCCGCTGCTCGACACCGGGGTGTACCTGCTGCATGCGATGACCGGGCTGTTCGGGCCGGTGGCACGGGTTTCGGCGAGCGGCGGGATCGCGATGCGGGAGCGGCTGGTGACGATCCCGGCGCGGTACGGCGAAACGATCGAGGTGACCGCGAACGACGTGATGCTGCTCAACCTCGAATGGGCGGACGGGAAGCTGGGGCACATCCTCTCGAGTTTCGCGGTGCCGCGGACGACGGCGCCGGTGCTCGAGCTGCACGGCGCGGGCGGGAGCATCCAGATCAAGGACATCCCGACGTGGTACGACCTCGCGGCGCCGATCGACCTCCTGCGGCTGGACCGCCGGAACGGGGCGCCCTACGAGACGTGGACCACCGCCTCACCGCCCGATGTCGGGCCGGTGCGACAACCGATCCAGAGCGGGCCGCTGCACTTCGTCACGGTGCTCGAAGGGGGCGAAGACCCGATATTGACCCCGGCACATGCGATCCACGTGCTGGAGATCATCGGAGCGGCCGGGTTGAGCGCTCGGGAACACCGCGCGGTGATGCTGGAAACCACCTTCTAGTCGGGGCGACCAGCTTCACGTGACCCACAGGCTCCGCCGGGCAGGTCGTCGAAGACGGCCGGGTCGGGCAGGGTGCCGTCGAGTTTGTCCCACCACTGGTCGGTGATGTCGGCGCGGTACTTCTCCGGGATGAGGTGGCGGTGCGCCATCGTCTGCAGGCCGAGGTGCATCAACTGTCGCCCATAGGGGTGGTGGTGCAGGATGTTGGCGATGTCGACGTGGCGCTGGTGGTTGAAGTCGGGCAGCTGTCCGGCGAGGAAGGTGTCGATGGCGTTCTTGTAGCGGCGCTCGACGCTGAGGGAATCGATCGTGCGTCGGGGCTTGCGGGCAGTGGTCTCGGAACTCATCAGGTCAGCACCTCAGGTCGGGGTCGAGGGTCGACGAGCGCCCCCGGTGAGCACATCGATCGCGAACTGGTCCGGCAGCCCGGCGGCACGTATCGCAGAAGCAGCGCCACGGGTATCGTAATCCACCCGGTGGAACACGACTTCGGGCGGGGAATCGGCGGCGAGTGTGATTTCCGCCCAGCAGGCGCGTGGGTCACCGTCCTTCGGTTTGCCGACGCTCCCCGCGTTGACGAGGAGGACATCGCCGACACGTCGCGACCACGGTTGGTGGGTGTGGCCGAAGAGCAGGATGTCACAATCGGCGGTCGCCGCGATCCGCGCGAGCGAGGCAGGGTCGCGGTCCTCGAACAGGTACTCATTGATGCGCCGTGGACTGCCGTGCACGGCACGAACGCGATGGCCGCACCGCTCGATCCGCCAGTCGAAGGGCAATGTGCGAAGCCATGCTTTGGCCTCGGGGTCGACCGTGTCGCGTGTCCAGCGGAGGGAGGCCTGTCCGCGTTGGAACTCCATCTCGTCGCGGTAGGCACAGCCGCAGTCATCGCGGTCGAAGCCGACGCCGTCATCGTAGTTTCCCATCACGACGGGGATTCCAGCGCCTCGGACACGAGCGATCACCGCAGAGGGATCGGCACCGTATCCCACGAGGTCGCCGAGGCAGACGGTGAAATCAGGTTGCGCCCGGGCAATGTCTTCGAGCACCGCGATGGTGGCCGGGAGATTGCCGTGAAGGTCACCGAATGCAGCGAGACGCATGTGGCTCACCGGCATCGTTCACCTGCGCACGGGGCGGCGGTGACGGCGATGGTCTCCTCCGGGAAGAGGCGGTCGCGGAGCCAGAGAGAGAGGTAGACGAGGGCGAGCAATGCCGGCACCTCGATGAGCGGTCCGACGACGCCGGCGAGGGCCTCCCCGGAGGCGATGCCGAAGGTGGCCACGGCGACGGCGATCGCAAGTTCGAAATTGTTCCCGGCGGCGGTGAAGGAGACGGCCGCGGTCTCGCGATAGGTGAGGCCAAGACGCTTCCCGGCGAGGAACGCGACGGTGAACATGATCAGGAAGTAGATGACCAGCGGCAGGGCGATGCGGGCGACGTCGAGCGGGTTGGCGAGGATGTTCTCGCCCTGCATCGCGAACATGATGACGATGGTGTAGAGGAGGCCGAGCAGCGCGGTGGGGCCGAGGCGCGGCATGAGGACGGTGTCGTACCACTCGGCGCCCTTGAGGGGGACGAGGATGGCGCGGGTGAGGGCGCCGGCGATGAGCGGGATGCCGAGGAAGACGGCGACGTTGCGGGCAATGAGGCCCATGGAGATGTCGACGGCGGTGGCCGCCTGACCGAACCAACCAGGGACCACGGTGAGGAATAGCCAGCCGAGAACGGCGTACATGAAGATCTGGAAGACGGAGTTGAGGGCGACAAGGACGGCGGCGACCTCGCCGTCGCCGTCGGCGAGCATGTTCCAGATGAGGACCATGGCGATGCAGCGGGCGAGGCCGATGAGGATGATGCCGTTGCGGTAGGCGGGCTGGTCGGCGAGGAAGATCCAGGCGAGGGCGAACATGAGAATGGGGCCGACGACCCAGTTGAGGATGAGGGAGAGGCCGAACAGCCGACGCTCGGTGCGGAGGGTGCCGATGCGGCCGTAGTTCACCTTCGCGAGCACGGGGTACATCATCCACAACAGGCCGATGGCGATCGGGAGGGAGACACCGGAGAGTTTGGCGGTGTCGAGGGCGGGGCCGATGCCGGGCCAGGCCTTGCCGAGGGCGATGCCGATGGCCATCGCGATGATGATCCAGAGTGGAAGAAAGCGGTCGATCAGCGACAACTCGGCGGCAACCTTGCGGGTGGCGTCCATCGGGGTGGATTGGGGGTTGGCCGCGCTGGGGCGAGTCATGGGCATCTCCGGGTGAACTCCGCGATCCGACCACAGCACCAACTGTGCCTACAGTGGGATGTCGGAATGATAAGGAAGTGTTGCGGTAAGGTTCATGCGGTGGGTGAACCGGCACCTCATGAGACCACGATGTGGAGATCACCTATGCGGACCAACCAGATCGGCCTGCAGCTCTACACGCTGCGGCAGGAAACGCATCACGACCTGCTCGGGGTGCTGCACCGCGTACATGAGATCGGCTACCCGGCGGTGGAGTTCGCCGGGTTGATGGGGGTTGAGGCGACGCTGGTGCGGGCGACGCTCGACGCCTTGGGGATGGAGGCCGCGGCGGCGCACATCCCGGTCGAGCGGTGGGAGAAGCACCTCGATGCGGTGCTCGACGAGCTGATCACCCTCGGCTGCGCCTATGGGGTGGTGCCGTGGCTGGCGCCGGAGCACCGCGGTTAGCTCGAGGTGACGAACCGGCTGGTCTCGCTGCTGAACACCTGCGGCGCGGCATGCAAGGAGCGAGGGATCGGGCTGCTCTGGCATCACCACGATTTCGAGTTCGAGGAGATGCCGGGGGCGGGCGGCCGCACGATGATGGACATCCTGATCGAGGAGACCGATCCGGCGACGGTGGGGTTCGAGGCAGATCTCTACTGGGCGGTGGTGGGTGGACATGACCCGGCGGCATTCCTCGAGCGGATCGCGGGGCGGGCCAAGGCGGTCCATATGAAAGATGTTGGCACGGTGATCACCGAGCGGGGGATCCCGGAGGATCTGCCGGCGGGATCGGGCACGCTGGAGTGGTCGCGGCTGATCGCGGTCGCGGAGGCGGCCGGTGCGGAGTGGTTCATCGCCGAACAGGACAACCCGAACATGGACGACCCGATCGGCGACGTGCGATCGGCGTGGACGTATCTCTCGGGGCTTGCCGGGTAGGGTTGCTGCTGAACGGATCACGGAAAGCGACAGGCGCCGCACTCTCGTGCGGCGCCTCGTGCTTGATCAGGGGTTGGGCTACTCCTCGACGATCAGCAACGCGCTCATCCCGGGGTGGTAGGGGCAGTTGTAGGGAATCTGGCCCGGGGTGTCGAAGGTGTGGCTCCAGGACTGCCCTTCCTGCAGGTCGCCAGAATCCCAGCTGAGATCGTTGGCGGTCACCGTGTGGGCGATCGGATCCTTGTTGGTCCAGGTCACCGTGGTGCCGGTCTTCACCGTGAGCACCGGCGGGGTGTAGGCGAACTCGATGATGTCTGAGGCGAAGGTGTTGCCGGGGATCGCCGTCGGTAGCGGCACCGGGGTCGCGGTCGGCGGGGCGTCCGGTTCCAGGGTGGGCGTCGGCATCGGGGTGTAGGTCGGCAGCAGGGACATTGCCAAGGTCTTGGGATCGGAGTTGACCCCGGGGATCGCCGCACACTGGTTGATCGGGACCAGTTTCGGATCGATCGCGATCGGCCCGTCGGCCTGCCCGAGGTCGAGTCGGATGATCCACCCGTTGTTCTGGGCGAGGCCCTGCGAGAGCCCGGGGCCGGAGACGTAGAGCGCACCATCGGGGCCGAAGGCCATGTCGACCGGCTGGTCGAGACCGGTGGCGATCACCTCGTAGCTGTCGGGGCCGGTCATCTTCACGACGCGACCGGTGTTGTGCTTCATGAACGGGGGCAGCTTGTCATTGTCGGTGGACATCTCGAGAGCATAGAGCGAGCCGTCCGGGCCGACCGCGGTGGCAGTGACCATCGTCAGCCCGGACCAGATCTCGGCGAAGGTGCCGTCCGGCTTGATCTGGTAGACCGTCGCGGAGCCATCGGCATACGGCGCGGCGGTGAGTGCGCCGACGTAGATATTGCCGTCGGCGTCAATCGAGGGCCCGGTGGGGATCGGGTGGGTTTGCGACATGTCGGCGAGGCGGGAGAGGCCGGCGTCAGCATCCCACTGGATGATCTGGCCGTGATTGCTCTCGGAGACGAAGAGGGAGGTGCCGTTGGTGAGGATGCCGTAGGGCTCGCCATCGGGGCTGAGGTCGCCGGGGAGGCGGCTCACCGGGTTGGCGGGGATCCAGGTGGAGAAGTTGCCGACGGGGGTGAACCCGCCTTCGCGGATTTCGTAGATGCCGGCGGGGAACTGCTCCGGATGGGAGCGGGCAGGGCCGCCGCCGTCGATGGAGGCGTAGAGCTTGCCGTCGAGGAAGACGAGGCCGGAGACGCTCTGGTACCAGCCGGTGCCTTGGTGGGCGGCTGGGAGGTCGGTTGCATAGGCGACGGGACAGCCGCGGTCGTCGATGGTGACGACGGCACCGGCGTAACTGGGGATGGAGGCGCCGTGGGCCTCTTCGACCTTGCTGTCGGTCTCGGCGGAGAGGCGCTCGCCGGTGAGGTCGATGTCGTCCGGTTGGGTGGCGCCGGCAAGCGCGACGTAAAGGGTGCCGCTGTCATCCCAGGTGAAGCCGCGCGGGAAGGCGAGCCCGGTGGCGGCAACGCTGACCGGGGACGATTGCGATCGGAAATAGAGCACGGGCAAGAGCGCGATCACCACCACGGCGAGCAGTGCGGCGATGAAGGCTCCTGTGCGTTTGCGGGTCATGCGCGGTTCCTCCCGTAACTCGATGGTCTGCGGAGATTGTTTCGCACGAGCGAGGGGCATGCAACCCCAAGGAGAAGTGGCACCTTGGTCTGATGGTCGTGTCTGGCGGGGACTATACTCCTCCCATGACCACACTGACAGAACCCCAGTCTGATGATTCCCTGATGGCCGCGGCGCGCGCCTTTGTGCCGGAGGCGACCGCTTTCCGCGCGGTGGCGGGACGGGCGCATCTGCTGCGCGCGGAGGGGCCGGATCGGCAGGTGGTGGTGCGGCGCATCCCCGCCGCGATCACGCCGGAACGCCTCGCGGCGACGCACGGGCTGCTGCTCGCACTGCATGGTCACGGGGAGCGGGGCGTGCCGATGCCGATCGCGCTGCCGGACGGATCGCGGGTGCTGCTCGTGGATGGGATGCGCTACGACGCGCGGACCTTCCTGCCGGGGCGGGTGATCGCGAAGTCGGCGGTGAATCATCCGGGGCCGGAGGCATGGGTTGATTTGCCGGTCACGTTGCCGGATCCCGCCTTCGCAGATGCGGTGACGGCCCTCGCTCGACTCCACGCGGCAACCGAAGGTGCGCGCGGCCTACCGACCATGCCGGCGGCTCCGCTCGTGGCCCTGCCCGGGGCGGTGCAGACGGCCTATGGCGAGGCGCGGCGGGTGCTGCGGCCGGTGGCGCCCGCGACGCCCTCGGTGCAGCGCTGGTTGGCGGCGAGCGAGCGGGCGCTGCCTGCCGCGGAGGCGGCCTTGGCGGCGATGAGCGACGAGGTGCTCGCGCCATCCGTCGTGGCGCATCTCGGGGTGTGGCCGGGGCACTTCGTGCTGGACGACGCGGAGCGGGTAACCGGGGTCCTCGGCTGGGATCACGCGGCGTACTCCTCTCCCCTGCTCGATCTGGCACAAGCGGCCAATCGGCTCCGCGGGTGGAGTTCGGCGACGGCGG
>JAPOLF010000087.1 GCA_029977305.1 bacterium
ACCCTCCCGCCGTCCGTGCTCGAGCAGGCCCAAACGCGGTCGGCTGCGATCGGCGCGACCGTGACGGCGATCGGCGAGATTCATTCCGCGGTCACAACCCCGGAAGTCATGCTTCTCGACCGCAATGGCAAGACCATGCCATTCCCCGGTTCCGCCTTCGACCACTTCCGTTCCTGAGGGCTGCGAGCGTTACCCGCGGGCACCGACTTCGATGCCGGCCGCCTCGAGCACCATCGGGAACAGATCGGTGTTCTCGAATGTCCCGCTGATGGTCTCCGCACCGGGACCCATCGCCGTGACTGGAACGGCCGCCGCGGTGTGGCCGGTGGTCGCCCACCCCACCACAAACCCGTACGGCTCATCAGCCACCGGGAATGGCCCGTCCTCATGCGCTAGCATCGTGTCCAGCAGCCCGCCACCCGGCTCATACGGGTACGGCGTGTCGCCCGAACCTGCGATTGCCAGCCCACCGGTCTCATGATCCGCCGTGACGATCACCAACGTGTCATCACGCCCCGCGGCGAATGCCGTCGCCACCTGCACCGCGCGGTCCAACTCCAGCACGCCCTTCAGCGTGAGCGGTGCATTGTTTCGATGGGCCATCCGGTCGATCGCCGATTCCTCCACCATCAGGAAGAACCCGTCAGCCGACCGCTCCAGCAACTGAATCGCCGACGCCGTCATCTCCGCCAGTGAGACTGCCGGATCGTAGAGATCTCCCTTGCCCTCTTCGGATTGCACGAAGAGCTCTTGCCCGGCAAAGAGCCCCAACACACGCCGGACATCCGCCGACCCCGCAACGCCAGCGAGGTCTCGTGGCGACGTCACCAACTGATAACCGCGATCCTGCGCATCTTCCGCCAACCGTCCGGCTGTGCCCCGACTCATCGCCCGCAGCGGCTCCGGATCGCTGAAGGGATTCGCCTCCCCCAGCGGATACCAGTACGCGCCGCCTCCCCCTAGCAGCACATCGACCCGCGTTTCGTGGATGAACTGCCGCGCGATCTCGCTTTGATCCGATCGATGCGGCACGTGCGCCCCGAATGCCGCCGGCGTCGCATCCGTCAGCTGGCAGGTCGTGACCAATCCGGTGGCCCGTCCCGCCTGCTGCATCAGCTCGAGCATGGTTGGTTGCGGCCGCCCATCGGCGTTCATCGAGACCGCACCGTTGATCGTCTTCGACCCCGTCGCGATCGCCGTCGCTGCCGCGGCGGAATCGGTCACGAACGTCTCATGATCAACGGAGAGCGTGTTCATCTGCCCGAGGTGGGGGAGTCGGTCCATCGCCAACCGCCCAGACCGACCCGCGGTCAGCAACTGCCCGGCGAACCGGTGTGCTGCCCCCATCCCGTCGCCGATCAGGAGGATCACGTTCTTGGCCCGTCCACCGGGTGTGCGAGATGCACCGGAAATCATCGTGCGGTTGCCATGCCTGTTTCATGCGGCGTCAGCGGCCGCCACGCATTTGGCTGACTCATGTGCACTTCAGAATGCCACGCGGGGGTTGCTTCCTGCACACACGCCCCAACCCTTCTGTGCACAATTCTAGGGGCAATCCGCAGTCATATCCGACTTGACAGGTCAGATATGACGAAGCAAACTCCGACCGGTTTGATCGGATATTGATTCGCTTTCCGATGGTGAGGAGAGACCGTGTCCAGCGCACTGATCCATCTCAATGCCCTCCCTTCCGCCCTGTCGAGCCGTGCGCCGCGCCGCGCGGTGCTGATCAGCGCCCTCGCTGCCGGCTGCTGCGCCATCGCGGCACCCGTCGCGGCTCAGGACGCCACGCCGGAGGCCAGCGCCGTCCCTGAGGCCAAGGTCCCCGTCGGCACACCCGCTCCGCGCCGCGGCCAGGTCACCATCTACTCCGGCCGCAGCGAGAACCTCGTCGGCCCGTGGTTCGTGCTCTTCGATCATGAGTCCGGAATCACCACCGAAGTCCGCTACGCCGGCACGGCCGAACTTGCTGCCACCCTCCTCGAAGAGGGCGAAAACTCCCCAGCGAGCGCGTTCTTCGCGCAAGACGCTGGAGCCTTGGGCCTTCTCGCCCAGGAAGGACTCTTCCAACCGTTGCCCCAAGAGATCCTTGACCGCGTCCCGGAGCGCTTCCGCGCCGCCGACGGCACTTGGGTCGGCGTCACCGGCCGCGCCCGCGTTCTCGTCTACAACACAGAGCTCCTCAGCGAAGACCAGCTCCCGATGTCCGTCCTCGATCTCACCGATCCCGCGTGGCAGGGCAAAGTCGGCTGGGCACCGGAGAACGCCTCCTTCCAGTCCTTCGTCACCGGGATGCGCCTGCTCATCGGCGATGACGCCACCTGCCAATGGCTCGAAGCGATGATTGCCAACGACACCGTCAACTTCGGCGACAGCAACGCTGCCATCGTCCAAGCGGTCGCAAATGGTGAGGTTGCCGTCGGGTTGGTCAACCACTACTACCTCGTCGCCGCGCAACGCGAGGCCGGTGGCAAACTCCCCATCGCCAACCACCACTTCGCCCCAGAGGACCCAGGCTCGCTCATCAATGTCGCCGGCATCGGCGTCCTCGCCAACGCGCCGGATCCGGATGCAGCGCTCGAGGTCGTCGAGGCCCTGCTCGATGACGAGTCACAGGAGTACTTCGTGGAGCAAACCGGGGAGTACGCGGTGGTCGAGGGCATCGAAGCGCCGCATGACCTCAAGCCAATCGAGGAAACCGCCAGTCCCGCCGTCGATCTCGCCGGCCTCTCCGACCTCAACGCCACCCTTGAGATGCTCGCCGAGGTCGGCCTCCTGTAGTCGCCTATACTCCGTTCCATGTTGCGACGCTTCTTCCGCCGTCCCGAACCGGAGCCATCGCCCAACGCTCCGGACGACCGCGTCCGCCCAGCGATCCTCGTGCGCGAGGGCGAGGTGGCAGACCTCCGTACCCACACTCCCGCGAATCTCGCCGCGTTCCAGCGCTGGTACGCCGACCGCGAGATCGCGGAGCTCCTCCGCCACGATCTCGAACCCCTCAACGCCGTCCAGTCGCGCGGGTACTTCGAGACGTTCATCCTCCCGCTCTCGAATCGCGGCGTCTGCTACGCCATTCACGATCACGAAACGGGTGAACTCGTCGGCACCACCGCCATCACCGACATCACCACCACCAAAGACGGTTCTATCTCCGGACTCTTTCGCATCGTCATCGGCGAGAAGGATCTGTGGGGGAGGGGACTCGGCACCGACGCGACCAAGCTCGTGCTGCAGGAGGCCTTCGATGATCACGATCTCGACGAGGTCCGGCTCGAAGTCTTCCGCCACAACCCCCGTGCCATCGCCGCCTATCGTCGCGTCGGATTCCGTGTCACCGGCGAACACGTCGAGTGGATCTCCCGACGCCGGGTGGAGCTTCATGTCCTCGAGATGACCATCTCAGCAGACGAGTTTTGGGAGAGGTACCCCGACACCGAACCCGACTGGGATGACGACTCGGATGATGTCGACGGCGAGACCGCAGAAGCCGAAGACACCTACGGACCCGAGACCGCCGACACGGCGGATGAGAACACCCGAGACGATGACCTTACCGCTGAGGGCGACGTCCCTGCTGTCGAAGCGGAGAACGATTCGCTGCCTGAACAGGCTCACGTACCACCCAAGGACTGATTGGCCGGGACAAAGGTCCGTTTCGCGTTGACAGAGGTGTTCGTGCACCTCTACACTGCGCGCGGGATGGGTAAGTGCTGATGCAGGCGGTGAGTGCGCCATCATCCGCACCCAATGGAAGGGATTCCTCGTGACAGAGAATGAGCGTCGGGCCAGCGACACGCTTCGCCCCGCCGACCTTGCAGTTCGTGCCGCCTCGGTGGTTGCACTCTTTGCGATCATGCTCTTCGTGGTCCTCGCGATCAATCCGCTCTAAGCACCAACAATCACAGAGTTCGTGCGAACCCGGGCCTCGGTCCGGGTTTGTTGTGCCTGGTGGGGCGACAACCCGCAGATCGTGGAAACTATCCCCACAACATTCACGAGACCCGCACCACAGGTGACCGCATGACACTCATTCCTGGACGCATCCTGATGACCGCCGCGATCGCGTCGCTGGCTCTTGTGCTTTCCGCGATCCCGATCTTCACCGGCGGCACGCCCGCAGCCGAAGAGTCCTTCGTCCGCTTGGTGCATGGCGTCTCCGATGCCGGGCCTGTCGACATCTACGTGGATGGCCGACTCGCCGTCATCGGCGCGCCCTTCGCCTCTGTCACTGACCCATTGCCAATCACCGACGGCGATCACCAGATCATCGTCGTCCCCACCGGCGCCTCTACGGACATCGCTCTCGTGAACTCCGTCGTCTCCATCCCGGTTGGCGTCACCGAGGAGATCGCCATCGTTGGAGGAGGTGGAGTCGTCACCGCGGTCATGTTCCCGGTGAACAGCGAAAACCTCGATGAAGACCGCGCCCGCATCCGCATCATCCACACCAGCCCAGACATCGGCCCACTCGATCCCGCGGTCGCCGGCGGCGACGCCATCTTCCCGACGGTCGACTACCTCTACTCAACCGACTACGCCGAGGTCCCCGCCGGCATCTACCCGATGGAGCTCCGCTACGCCGGCACCACCACCCCCGCCGCCGTTCTCCCGGAACTCCTGCTCGCTCCCGGCACGGTCAATGACATCTACGTGATCGGTCAGGGATGGGACGGCACGCTGCAGACCCTTCAAGTGCAGACGGATGTCACCGTCTTGCCGCGCACCGGACGCGTCGCGGCCATCCGCAGCGGCACGTGTGGCAGTCCCGGCGATCGCCTTGCAGATGAATGGGTCGTCCTTGATGCACGTGGTGAACGCCTCGGCGGGGGTGGAGACGACACCGCCAGCAGCATGCACCAAGTTCCGCTCACCCTCGAGACGCTGATTGGCCAACCGACCATCCTCACCGTGCGCACCACATCCGGCTCCGGTGACAATCTCTGCGCTCCGATCTCCGGTCAGTACACCGATGACGGCGCCCTCATCCTCGCCCTGCGCGATGGAGGCATGGGGCCCCTCGTGGGCATCGCGACGATCTCCGTGGGCGTCGAAGACCCGGAATCCGTCGACGTCGCGGTCTATGTCATCGGCAAGTCGGGCGAGGTGCCGCAGTTGGAACCAACGGCCATTCCCGGCAGCTAGGGGTGTTCCTCCAAATAGGAGCGGGCGAGGACTGCTGCGTGTTCGGTGTCGCCCACCGCGAGGTCGCCATCGATCACCAGACCGCGCAGATACTCCTTCACCCCTTTGATCCAAATGCCCGGCCCCCGATCGAACATCCGCATCAGTGCCTCTCCGTCGAGCGGACTCTGGAGCGCATCAAGCGTCGCTTCCTCCAGGAGCCGCGCATGATGCTGCCGCAAGCCTTCGACGCGCCGTGCCGCCGCTTCCTGCTTCGCGGCCCGTGCTGAGGTGACATCTGCCGACGCAAGATCGAGCAGATCGTCCCACCACGGACCCATCTCCAGTGCGAGCCGCCGCACTGCGCTGTCGGTCCAACTCTCGTCATAGGCAGCAGGTCGGCCGTGGTTCTCCACCACCAGCCCGACCCCCTCTTGCGTGGCTTTGTCGAGCTTCAAACGGCGCAGCAACGATCGCGCGATCTCCGCACCTCGCACCTCATGCCCATGGAACGACACCTCACCCCGTTCGTCCACCCGTCGCACGATCGGCTTCGCGGCATCGTGCAGCAAGGCCGACCACCGCACCACCGATCGGGGCGGCGTCCGCTCGAGCACGATCATCGTGTGCTCCCAAAGCGCCTTCTCCCGCCCCCAACGCGGCCCAGAGTCATCTGCCATCGGATCGAGCTCAGGCAGCGCCGCATGCAGCAATCCTGTCTCCCGCAGCACATCCATCCCCGCCGCGTGATAAACGCCAATCAGCAGGCGATTGAGCTCACTTGCCACCCGCTCGATCGAGATCCGGGAGAGGCTCCCTGCCTGCCGCAGCATCGCCTCCCGCGTCTCATGCGCCACCGAATACCCATGCTCCGACACGAACCGCGCCGCACGCAGCAACCGCAGCGGATCCTCGGTGAAGCGGTCATCCGCATCCCCGACCGCTCGCAGTACGCTTTGGGCCAGATCACCGATCCCGCCGGTCGGATCAATCACCACCGAGGTCAGCGGATCGATCGCGATCGCATTCACCGTGAAATCCCGACGACTGAGGTCATCCGCCAAGGTCACCCCATAGGTGACCTCCGGAAACCGCGTGTCGTCCGGGTAGATTTCCTGCCGGTAGGTGGTGATCTCCACCGATACGGGCTCGTCGCCCTCACGGAACACCGCACCCATCGTCCCGAAGCGCTCACCCACCCCATAGAGGCTGGCCGGCGCAGGCGACATCCCCTCGAGAAGCCCCCGGCTCCGTTCCGGCGTGGTCGACGTGGCGAAGTCCAGATCATTGCGAATCCGCGTCCCTTGGGCCGCATCCCGCACCACCCCGCCGACCAGGAAGAGTTCCTCCCCAGCCGCCTGCCACACTTCCGCCAGGCGAATCGCCAAGTGCCGCTGCACCGGCGTCAGCCGCGCCATGATGTCTGGGCCGCTTGCCGCGACGATCGCCTGCTCATTCATCACGCGCGACCGCTCCAACCTTCTCGTGCATTCGCCGAATGCAGTCTAGCCTGTTCGGTTGCTCTACCCGAAAGCCCCATCCTGATGTTCGGGTATTCTTCAAAAGTGACACATGGCGTGTCCCCGTGTAGCCCGCCTCGGCCACGCGCACGGGCATGGTTCTCGTGAGGAGCTTCCGATTCAAACCGCGTTGTCGCTTCTGGCGGTCATCCTGTTGGTGCTGCTGAACGGGTTCTTCGTTGCCACGGAGTTCGCCCTTGTCTCTGTTCGCCGCACCAAGATGCAACAACTCGCAGCCGAGGGGGAACGCCGCGCCAATGCGGTGCTCCATCGCCTGGATCACCTCGACACCTACATCGCCGCGACCCAACTCGGCATCACCATCGCCAGCCTTGCGCTCGGCTGGATCGGTGAACCGGCCCTCGCCCATCTCCTCGAACCGCTCTTCGACCGCATGACCTTCATCCCGGAAGCCACACGGAACGCTGCACGCCACACCGTTTCCTTCGTGCTCGCGTTCTCGGTGATCACCACCCTGCACATCGTCTTCGGCGAGCTTGCTCCCAAGAGCCTCGCCCTGCAGCGGCCTGAGGCGGTCGCCATGGCCTCGGCCCGCCCCCTGCATATCTTCCTCATCATTTTCCGTCCGGTGATCATCATGCTCAACTCGGTCGGCAACAGCGTCGTGCGCCGGTTCGGCATCGAGCCCGCCGCCGGCCACGCGCTCGTCCAGTCTGCCGAGGAACTTCGCCTCGCCGTCGATGCCAGCCGCGAGGCCGGGCTCGTGGAAGAATCCGCCCAAGACCTCGTGGACCGCGCTTTTCTCTTCAGCGATCTCTATGCGCGCCAGGTGATGGTCCCGCGCACCGCCCTCTCGGCCGTCTCCGCCGATGCCACCCTTGACGACATCCTCACCGTCGCCACCGAATCCGGGCACTCCCGCCTCCCGGTTTACCGCGACGATCTCGACCACATCATCGGCCTCGTCAATGTCAAACGCCTCCTCCCGCGCCTCCGCGAGGACCGCGAAGCCCTCGCCAACGGCACTCCGGTCCAACCGTTCGCCATTGAGGACTACCTCAGCCCAGTGCTCGCCGTGCCTGAGATGGCTCCGGCCTCCGACCTCCTCGAACAGTTGCGCGAGACTCACACCCCGATCGCCGTTGTCATCGACGAATTCGGCGGCACCGCCGGCATCGTCTCCCTGCTCGACCTCCTCGAGCATCTCGTCGGTGACATCGAGGACGAACTCGCCGCTGCCGAACCCGAGGAACCCGCCGCTGCCGATGGCAGCTTTGTCCTCGATGGCCTCACCACCCTGCTCGAGGCCAAGGAGTTTCACGCTCTCGATCTCGAAGACCAGCAGCACGATGTGGAAACCGTCGGCGGGTACGTCTTCAGTCGCCTCGGCCGCCCCGCCGAGGTCGGCGACGAAGTCACCGCCCCTGACGGTGAGCTCCTCCGCGTCGTTCGGGTCGATGGTCTTCGCGTCGCCGAAGTGCGCGTCTGGCGGCTCGGGGCACCGACCGTGGAGGAACAACCGGCGTGAGCGACCCATCTGCTGACCGGCTTCCAAAAGCCGATCCCGACAGCCGCGCCCGCACCCACCTCGCCAACGAGCGAACCTTCCTCGCTTGGCTCCGCACGGGGTTGAGCCTCATCGCGCTCGGATTGGCCGCGGCGCAGTTCCTCCGAGGCCTCTTTCCGGGGGGCGTCGCCTTGGCGGTCTTGCTCGCCGTGTTGTTGATCATCATCGGCACTATCATGGTGATCTTCGGCGGTTGGCGGTACATCGAGGCGCGCGACCAAATCGAAGCGCAAACGTACGTGCCAAGTTCCGTCTCTGTGGTCT
>JAPOLF010000088.1 GCA_029977305.1 bacterium
AGCGCCTTGGCCTGATCGAGTCGCAGGAGCGCGATGTCCGTTTCCGCGCCGTCGCTCTCGAATGCCTGCAGCGCCGCTTCGAAATGGCGCATGGCTCGCGCGTACTTTCCTTGGCTGACCGAGAGGAACGCGAGGTTCTGCAGCGCGATCCCCTCCACCCATGACCTGTCAGCGGCGCGTGCCTCGGTGGCAGCATCGAGAAAGGCCGCCTCCGCCTCTTGCAGGCGCCCGGAGGTGAGCAATGCAAGTCCGCGATTGGACTGAACCGAGGCGCGCATGTCCGGAATGGATCCGATGTTCTCGAGGGCGCGATCGAAGTAGCTGATTGCGTCCTCGAGATTGCCCTGACTCTCCGCAACCGTGCCAAGGTTGTTGTACGCGCGGGCTGCCAGCGCAGGTTCACCAATGCGCTCGAAGAGTTCTAATGCTTCACGTGCACGCGACGAAGCATCGTCGTAGCGTGCCAAGAGGAGGAGCGGTCGCACGTAGGCAAGGCGAACTCTGCCGCGAATGGTGTCGCTCAGATTCGAGCCGTCGGCCATCGCAACCGTTGAACTGCCAAGCTCCGCGGCCTCCTCGAGGCGGCCCACGCTTGCCAGCGACTCAACAAACCCTCGCCGCGTTTCCGCTTGTGCGCCAGGTGCCCCCAGTTCGTCCGCGATTGCCACCAGTGCCTCGCGCACCTCCAGCCCGCGCACCACATCGTCGGCGGCGACTCGGTCCGCCTCATCGCTCAGCCGCTGCAACGCCTCCGCCGCATCCCCCGACGCGCGCAACAACGCGAGCCGCCCACTGGGCGGCTCGCTCATCAACCGGTCGATGGTCACCCGGTCATCAGTCTGCATGCATCCCCGTCTGCGGTCCGGCCGCCATCGGCTTCACCGGCAGCTTCGGCAGCACGAACACGAAATCGCTCGTGTGCATGATGACATCCCAATCGCCGCTGGCAAGGGTCGTCTTGAACATCCCCGTCGCATCCGCGCTCGCCCGCACCGTCGTCCCGTCCGGAGCCACCAGGTCCACGCTCCGCAGCGACTTGTCGTCCGAGCTCAGCTGGCCCATCAGGGTCCAGTCCTTCGCCTGCGCCGCCGGCGGCGTCAGCTGCAAGCTGATCTCCGCACCCGGCACCTCGAGTTCAAGCATCCGGGCCCCCGGATTGCCGCGGACCCCGGCGAAGCCGTCCGCCATCTGGCCCCAGCTGTCGAAGACCACCCGCGCCACCATCTGGAACTGCTCCTGGAAGTCCGCGCTAAGGTCGCGCACCTTCCCGGCAATCCCGTCCAGCAGGCTGTCCGCGAACTCGACAACCGGCTGTCGATTACCGCCCATCGCCGTCACCGCGGCCACGGTCTTCGCCGGGGGGGTGTAGAGCGCGTCGTTCTGGATCACCGATGCCACCAGCCCGTGCACCACCAGCATTTCCGTGCAGGCCTGGCACGACGCCACGTGCGCCGCGATCTCCGCATTGTCATTGCCGGCCGCGTGGGCGATCAGATCAAGGTCGTTTGGGCAGGTCATCGCTGTGGCTCCTTTCGTGGGTTCTGCCAACTAGTGCCCGCCGGGTCCGAGTCTGATACATCCGGGGGCCTCGACCGTTCACAGCGCCCCGGTGACTCCCATCTCCGTCAGCACCGCGTGGACCTTCTTGAAACACCGCGCCCGCGTCGGCCCGATGCTCCCCACCGGCATCCCCAGTTCCGCCGAGATCCGGTCGTACGATGCCTCGCTCGGATTGAGGAACAGCGCCGTCAGCAGCTCGCGGCACCGCACATCGATCCGTCCGAGCGCTTGCCGCACCACCTGTTCCCGTTCCCACTGCGCGACATCCGTCTCGACCGACTGCCGCTCATCGACCTCCATCTCGGTCAATTCGCTGGTCTTGTGTTCCCCGCGGCGCACCTTCCACGATGCCCGCCGCGCCGTCGTCATCAGCCAGTAGGAGAGGCTCCCCGGGTGCTCGATCTCCCTCACATGCTTCAGCAGCGCGCTGAACACCGTCTGGAAGACATCATCGCTGTCCGATTCCGAGAGCCCCAGCTTCCGCGGGATGCTGTAGACCAACCGGCCGTACTTCTCCACCAGCGCGGCCCACGCCGCCTCGTCACCCTCGCGGCAACGCGCGATCAGCGCCGCGTCTTCCGCGGCGCTCGCTGTCACGATCGGGTTGGCCGGACGCTCGCCGGACACGATCTCCCCCATGCGGAGTCCTCCGTCTCCCCAGTATCGCAAAGCGCGGACGCCCGTCAGGGCATCCGCGCCGAAGTTGTGACCGTTGGAGCCGAGCTATCGGCAGCCGAGCGCCTTCGCCGCATTCAGCCGCCCCGCGCCGAGGCCATTGCCTTTCTTGATCGGATTGGCCGAGTTCTGCAGCAGCGCCAGCGCCTGATTGGCGGAGAGCCCCTGCTGCTCCTCGAGCAAGAGTGCCACCGCCCCCGCCACCCACGGAGAGGCCATCGAGGTCCCGCTCCAAGTTGCGTAATCACTGTTCACCGACTGGACACCGCGCGGGAACGCACTCTTGATCTCCATTCCCGGTGCGCTGATGTCGATGCCCGAAGCGGTAGTGTTGAATCCGGCCCGAGCCTTGCGGGAACTCGACGCGGGCTTGCCCTTGGCGTCCGTCGCACCCACCGCGATCACCTGCTTCAGCGCCGCTGGATATTCCGCCTCGCCCTGGGCCCCGGAATTGCCAGCCGCCGCCACGATGATCACTCCTGCCTCCCGCGCGTGGCGGACCGCATCCTCGATCACCGCGGACCGTGATGTCGTGCCAAGCGACAGGTTCACCACATCAGCACCAGCATCCACTGCGTGGAAGATCGCCTGCGCCACGACGAACGCGTTGCCGTTCCCATCGCTGTCAAGCGCCTTGATCGGCATGATCCGGGCACCAGGCGCAACCTGGAGCACGATCCCGGAGATGTGAGTTCCGTGCCCGGCAGATTCATCGATAAGCGGTTGCCCTTTCTCATCGGTGTCACCGTCGTCGTTCACGCCGTCACCGACATCCGCCACGTGGCCCTCAAGTTGCAGGAACGCATTCCACGCGCCCTCAACGTGATTCGCGAACGCCGGGTGTGCCGTGTCCAGCCCCGTGTCGATCACCGCGACCACGATGCCCTGCCCCGTGCTGCATCGAGCCGCCCGAGCCGCGCCGACATCCTTCCGGCCCCAGCTATCCCCATCCTCCGCGGCCTGGGGGTCCGCAAGCGAGCGAGGGAAGAACCGACTCGGGTTACCTTGCGGCGAATCCCCGACGTAGTTCAGTTCCGCCCACGTCACCAACCGGCCGTTGTCATCCTCCAGGTCGAGCAATTCTTCGAGCATTTCCTCTTCGTCGTCGTTCATCGTCACCTGAAGCAGCAGGATCCCTTCACCGGCGATCTCGTCAAGCACCGTGGCAGTCTCGAATCCCTCATCGATCATCGCGGAGAGCAGCGCGGATGGCGTCACACCATCCCGGAGATGCACGATCGCCTCACCGCTGCAGAAATTGTCTCCGCCGCGGCGATCGCAACTTTCCGCCTCATCGTCGTCGTCTTCGCCGTGATCACGGGTTGAGGCCACAGCATCCGGGACAAGAAGCATCGACGCTGGTGTCGCCACCACCGCCATCGCCACTAGCAAACCTGTCAGTGCATCACGCAATCGCATCACGCAACCCCTTCCAGCATGAATGCCGCCCACAGTGCGGGGTGTGGATGCTTCTCGAGCATCGTCCGCTGGGCCGAGCGCAGGGCCTCAGCAGCGGTTGCCCCCTCAACGTAACGACGGTACAGCAATGCCATCAGTTCCTCAGTCACCCGGTCATCGGCCAGCCAGAGGCTCATCACCAGCCGGGACGCCCCAGCCGCCAAGAACCCACGCACCAGTCCGACCACTTCATCACCTTCGCCGATCACGGCGCGTCCGGTTTCACAACCACTCAATGTAATCAGAGAGGCGCGAAGTCGCAGGTGATACAGGTCCCGCACGATCAACCACCGATCGGCCAATTTCAGGCCAGATCCCAGCGGATTCTCCGGCAAGAACCGCCCATGACAGGCGAAATGCAGCATGGATGCCGTTTCTGCGGCCCCGATCACCCGATCCGCCACCGCGGCCTCGTTCAGCAGCAAACGCGCCTCCGGCAGCAACTCCGCCAGCGCCACCGCCTCGTCCGCGATCTGCGGGGCAGCTGCATCGGCGACCCCAACCACCAGCGGCGTTCCACCCTCCGGCGGTTCCGGGCGCCGCAGCTGCGCCAACACCGACACACTCGGGATCGCCACCACCTCGAGCCGCTCGATCAGGTACTGAGCACCGTCCCATGCCGCATGCAGCGGCAGCGTGTGCATTGCCCCATGCGGTGCCAACACCACCCGCCCGATCTCGTCGCTCGCGGCCAACACCGGACCAATCACCGCCTCGTGCAGCGCAGCAAGCTCCCGCCGGACATCCGCCAGCATCTTGGCAGCCCGCGGGTCATCAACTGCGGTCTGCCCCGCGGCCAATGCCCGTGAGATCTGGAAACGCAACTTCCGGCTCAGCACCGCCAACGCCGCGGGTGCCACCATCCCGCGCACCACCGTCGTCGCGCCATCCCGCAGCACGAAGGCCACCAACTCCTCGCCTGCATCGGCGTAGGCGACCACCGCCGTCCCCGGCTCAACCAGCGATTGCGCCTCCGCCAGCGTCACCGGTGCCGAGAAGACGCTCGCGGCGCCCCGCACCACCGACAACCGATCTTCGAGCAGGTCCAATTCCCGCTCGATCTCCCGCTTGCGCTCCCGTCTCTCCGGCGTGGGCGATGGCGCGTCCGGATCGTGCCCGAGCAACCACGTCAGTTCCGTGCGCAACGCGTGCAACCGCGCCACCAGCGCCGCCTGATCAGGGGAGTGCTCCGGTGCCGCGGTCGTCAGGTCGATCGCCCCGCCGACCACATCCAACAGCGCCCGGCTCCGCGCCTGCTCGCTGATCGCGAACGCCAACGCCACGTCCGGCTCCGATTGATCGAGTGCGGCTCGCAGCGCATCCGCGAAGAGGCGGTCCCGTTGCCCATGCCATGCCGCCCGATGCCGCTCCGTTTGCAACGCCCCACGCACCCGCTCCGTCTGCGCGATTGCCCCCAACAGGTCCGGAAGTGCCCCCGCTGCATCGCCCTGCCGCAGTGCGATCTCCCCGCGCAGGTGCAATAGGTCCGCCAAGGAGGGCGCCAGATCCAACCGTTCCGCCGTTGGCATAGCCTGCGCGACCACCGCTGCCGCGGCCTGCAGATCCCCCGCTGCGATTGCCACCCGCGCCGCCAATCCCTGCGCCGCGATCGCCTCTGCAGGGTGATCCGCCGTCAGCGCCAGCGCATCCTCCACCGCTGCCCCGGCTGAATCAAGGTCACCATCAGCCAGTGCGATCTCCGCCTGCAGCAGCAACGCCCGCGCCTGCGTCGATGCTGACCCGCGCTCCGCTGCCAGCCGCAGATCGTCGCGCGCCTCCTCCCGCCGATCCAAGCGCAGCAATGCCGCCGCCAACCCCACTCGCGCTGCTGCCGCCTCGGTCACCAGCCCGCGCGTCTCCATCACCGGGATCGCCGAGGCCCACGCCGCCTGCGCCCGCTCCGCCATTCCCACCCGCAGCAGCGCGTCCGCCTCATCAGCCATCAACCGCGCTGCATGCACTGGCGAATCCTCTTCCGCGAGATGCACCCGCCCACGCTCGAAGTGGGAGAGCGCGTCATGCAATCGCCCCTGCCGCGTCGCCAAGTACGCGAGGTTCTCCTCGGCCACCGCAGCCGCCCAGTTGGCCCCTGCTTCCTCGAAGATGCCCACCGCGCGGGTGAACGCCACCTCCGCCTCTGCGTAGGCATCCAAGGCGATCAGCGCCAACCCGCGGTTGCTCTCCAATTGCGCCAGCAGGGTGGGGGAGTCTTGCACCAGCGGCATGGCGCGGTCGTAACAGGCGAGCGCCTCGGCGGGCTCGTCGCGCATCTCGTGCACCGCCCCGAGATTGATCTCCGCCCGCGCCAGCATCGACGGTTCCCCCGCCGCACGGAACTGTTCCCGGGCCGCGATCGCCGCCTCCGCCGCCTCGTCAAAACGCCCCAGGCTCGCCAGGGCCTGCACCGTCGTCAGCCGCGCCCGTGCCGAGGCGCTGCGCAAGCCGTGCGCATCCGCGATCGCCATCGCCGATGCACACGCCTCCAACGCCGCATCAAATGCCCCCGCGTACGAGAGCGTCATCCCGCGCACACCGTACGCCTCGGCCTCGAGCGTCGGGTCCCCCACCAATCCGGCCAATGCGACCGCCGTCTCGCTCCCGGTGAGTGCCGCCCCCGCTTCGCTCGTTGCCAGTTCCTCAATTCGTTCCAGCAACGAACGCAACAAGCCGCGGGAATCTCCCGCGGCCTCCGCCCATGCGCGTCGTTCTGGTTCCGATGCCGTCTGCAGCCTCGCGAGGAGCGCATCGAGCTCCACAGCCTGGTAGGTCATGCGGGCAGTGTCGCAGGGCTCCTACCCGATTGCCACCGCATGCAGGACCACTTCGTCGCCCCCGGTGCGCACGATGAAGTCGTAGTGACCCGCCTCGACATCCGCCAGGAACAACCCGCTCTCGTCGACGACGACCTCAGTCACCGCGTCGCCCGTCACCGTGTCGAACAGCGCCACCACACCGCCAGCGACCTCGTCGCCCGAGACCTGCCCGGTCAGCGACCACACCCCACGGCCACCCGCCGCGATCTGCACGTCAACCTCGGTGTCCGCTCCGGAGAACGACAGCAGCCGCGGCGTCTCCTCGCCGCGCACCCCAGCGAATCCCGGAGCCAGTTGCCCCCAGCTGTCGAAGGAGACCGCCGCCGCGATCCGCCGCAACGGGGATGCCACCTGCGCGATCCGCTGCGCCGGGGTCGGGGCGCTGCGGAACACGCTCATGATCGCCGCCAGCGTCTCCCGCGATGGCCCGATCACCGCATCGTCGCTCACCGTCACCCGCGCCACCCGGTAGAGGCTGACCGTCGCGGTGCAGACATCACACCCCGACACGTGCGCTCCAACGGCGGCGTCCTGCGCCGTGTGCGCCCAGTGCAGCAGATCGGTGTCATTCGGGTGGCTGCTCATCGCGTTGCTCCTCAATCTCCGTACTTGTCCCAGCAGAGCCAACCGCATCCGATCCTGATACATCCGGTCGGAATTGGCCCGGAGTGCCCGAAACGTGGCGTCAGAATGCGGATTCCACCCCGATCTCCGCCAGCGCCCGCTCCATCTTCTTGAAACACCGGGCCCGCGTCGGCCCGATGCTCCCCACGGCCATCCCGAGTCGCCCGGCAATCGCGTGGTAATCCGGCTCGTCCGGTTCGAGGAAGAGCGCCTTCAGCAACTCCCGGCACTTCTGATCGATCCGGTCCAGCGCCTCGCGCACCGCCTGCCCGCGCTCCAGCGCCTCAACCTCGGTGCTCGACACCTCGATCGGGCTGGCGAGATGCTCACCCAATTCATCGGTCGGCCGGTTCCGCCGCGCCTGCGCCCATGACTCCCGCCGCGCCGTCGTGATCAACCACGCCGACAGCCGCGTCTGGTCCTGCAACGACTGAAGGTAGCGGTACAGGATGATGAAGACGTTCTGCGTCACGTCCTCGCAATCGCTGGGCGACATCCCCATCCGCCGCGGCACGCTGTACACCAATCGGTTGTACCGCTCGACCAGCAGCGCCCACGCCGTCGCATCCCCGGCAATGCACGCCTGCACCAACGCCGGGTCGCTCCGGTGCCCGCTTGATTCCTCAGCGTCCTGCTGATCTTCCGCCACGTTGGTCCACCTCAAGAAAAAACCGCCCCCTCCACGGTACAGGAGGGGGCGGTTCGTCGCAACGATCGGTCAGCCGCCACATTGCGGCAGGATTGCCTAGTCTGCGGCGCCGAGCACCAACACGCCTTCGGTCTCCGCGGTCAGGTTCGCCTGCCGCACCTTGACCACCGTGTACACGAGCCCGACGATCCAGATCGCCGCCAACGCCAGCAACCCGTAAGTCAGCGAGGTGCCGGAGAGACCGACCGCCTTCAGTACCGTGCGGCCGTTGGTGAAGATGATCAGGCCACCAACCATCGTGCCGAGAATGCGCGGGTTCAGGTACTTGACCAGCGTCGCCGCCAACGGCGCGGCGATGATGCCGCCGACCAACAGCGCCCCGACCACCGGCAGCGCCACCACCGAGGTGTCGAGCGCCACCAAGAAGCCGATCGACGCCGCCAGCGCGACCAAGAATTCACTCGTCGAGACCGTGCCCACCGCCTTGCGCGGCTCCATCTTGCCCGAGGCCAGCAGCGACGGCGTCGAGATCGGCCCCCA
>JAPOLF010000089.1 GCA_029977305.1 bacterium
AGGGGCCCATAGCAGGCGCTCAGCGTCTCGATCATCCGTGGCAACTGCGCGAACTCGCTGATCGTCCCCTGCGGCGTCCCCGGCGGATACGCAATCACCAAACGCACCCCGTCCGGTCCCGGTCGCTCCTCGATCACCAGATCCCCTGCGACGAAGCTCACCACGTACGGCGGCACCTCGCGCGTGATCGCCCAGTCGGTGGTCGTCCAGCCATCGGCGACGCTTTCCCCGACCGGCGACCCGCTCGCCACCACCTCGACCCCCATCGGTACGGTCAGGTGCAGCGCATACGTCGCCCCGTCCGAGGGATGCCCATTCACCGGAAACCACCGCTCCGCCCCAGAGGGCTCCCCGACGATGAACACCGTCTCGTCCTCGTGCCACCAGCCGCTGACGAACTTGTCCACCGGTGCCGCCGGCGTCCCGGCATAGCGCACCACCGTCGTGAACTCCGCCCCATCGGCGATCGCCACGCTCGGCGTGATCAACAGGTCCTGCGCGATCCGCTCCACCTCCGCCGGCGCACCGTCGACCGTCACGCCCTCCACCTCGAGTCCCACGAAGTCCAGCGAGAACACCGAGAGATCCTGCGTCGCCGTGGCGGTCACCGTCGCCATCGCATCGAGGATCGTCCCCGCCACCGGATCGATCGTCAGCGCGAGATCGTAGTGCCTGACATCGAATCCGCCGTTGCCCTGCCACGGCACGATCGCGTCACCGACGCTCGTCGCCCCCGGCGACGGTTCCCCCGCGCGCACCCCGATCACCGGCCCCATCGCCAGCAGTCCGATCAGCGCAATCCCGATCGCCACGCGACGCCCACGCATCGATCTCACTCCGCTCCCAGGTCCAGCCACGGCAACTCGAGCGCGAGCCGCTCCAACGCCGCCACCTGCTCATCGGTCTCCACCGCGGTCGGGCAGTGCACCCGCACCGCGTTGATCGCCTCCTGAGCCGTCAACCCTTGCGCGATCCGCGTCGCCGCCAGGATGCTCCCCGTCCGCCCGACCCCCGCGCGGCAGTGGACCGCCACTGCGACCCCGGTCTCCTGCTGCTCCGTGATGAAGGCCAACGCCGCGACGAACTGCTCCTCAGCCGGCGCCTGATAGTCCTCGACCGGCAAATGGAGCACGACGAACCCGTGGCGCTCCACATCCGCCGCCGGGAGAGGTTCCTCCGTCAGCGTCACCAGCGCCCCGATCCCCTCCGCACGCAAGGCGAGCAGGTCGGCCTCCAGCGTCTCCGCCGATTCTTCCTCCGCGGCATCCTCGTCGCGCATCCCCGGGCGCGAGCAGCCAGCCAGCGCCTCCTCGTCCAGCCAATAGAAGCGGTGCACGGACACCTCGCCATCGTGCTCGCGGAACGTCCGGCGAATCCGGGACGTTTGATGGATAGGAGCACGTGCCCCCGCAGCGTACGCTATGTCAACGTCGACCATCGCGCTGCCCATCTCATTGCTTGTTTACCGCGCCGGCGACACCGGCGTCACCCATCCAAGGGGAGGAGTACCGCGTGACACGTTCCCGATTCTCACTGCTGCTCGTTGCCGTGATGCTCCTCGTGGGCTCGGCGCTGCCGGCTGCGGTCCGCGCCGTGACCGATATCTACACCGCCGATTCCGGCCGCGGCGTTTACGGCTTCTGGGAGGTGCGCGATGACAACCTCCGCACCCAGACCGTGATCGTCGCCTCGCGGTCCGCTGGCGATGGCCCGGACGGCTCGCTCAGCAAACCGGTCGTCTTCCTCTGGACCATCACCTGGAACACCGACAACGACAAACTCAAGCGTGCAGCCTTCGGCGCGGCTTCGGGCAGCAAGGTCTCGGTCAGCGTCCCCTCGGATCTCAAGACCGGCACTGTCACCGGCAATGTCAAGGTCTACGACGCGGTCAAGGACGAGAAGTACACCATCACCCTCGATCTCTCCTGGGCCAAGACCAGCGGCCAGTCGCCGCTCGGCTTCGACGAGACATGGACCGCCCCGCCGGATCCGGAGTACTCCACCGTCGTCCACCTGCAGGCCGACGACGCCCGCGATGCCGATGTCACCGGCACCATCATGCGCGGCAGCACCGACCTCGCCGGGGGTGAGTCGAAAGAGGGGTACATCGGCGACTTCAACGAAGCCGGCCAAACCTTTATCTACCCGTAACCCCCAGATCTATTAGTCAGCGTCGATCAAGCGAGGTTGGGCCACCGCGTCCGACCTCGCTTCATCGTCTCGTGCCTGCGCCGCGCGGATCGCTTCGCGCAGGTGATCGGCGGAGGAGACGTCCGCATCGCGCAACGGCGATCCCCCCTCGCGCAGCAAGAGCCGATTCCCCTCCGGAGCGTCAGCCCCCTCCCGCACCAGCACCGGACCCCACCCGTGCGTCAACGCCTCGCGCGCTCCGTGCCGGGTGCCTCCACGTGCGACATCGCACGCCACCACCACCGAGGCCTCCCCCAGCGCATAGATCACTTTGTTCCGTGCCAACGCAATGGCATTCGCAAAGGGCATCTCCGGGTGCGCAATCGTCACCAGCGTCAGTCGCCCATCAGCGATCGCCTCCGCATGCTCTGCTGTTCTCGCCCAGCGCGGCAGATCTGCGGACAACACCCCGACCACGCACCCTCCCGCATCGGCCGCCCCTCGCATCGCCGCCATGTCCGCACCGCGCGCCCCACCGGAGACCAACACCCACCCCATCTCCGCCGTCCGCACGCCGAGCATCGTGGCGAAAGCCGTCCCAGCCGCATCCAGCTCGCGTGACCCCACGACGGCAAGACTCGGACGCTCAAGCAACCCCGCCTCGCCGACGCCGTACAGCACCACCGGCCGCCGATCCCCGAGCCGCGCCAACCGTGCCGGGTAGTGCTCGTCCCGCTCCGTGACGATCCAGCACCCGCGTTCGCGCAATCGCGCCGCATCCTCGATCACTCGCTGCTGCCGCTCCATTCGCCGCAACACGAGCCGCGCCGTCTCCACCGGGATGCCGATCGCCCGCAGCCCCAGCTCCGATGCCCCGAGCAACCACCCCGGTTCCCGCCCGTGCAGCCCGATCGCCCGCTCCAGCTCGTGCCACCCCATCGGCCCGAGTGGCTCCTCCACCTCGAGCGCACTGCGCCCCAGCGTGGTGGTCAGACACAACAGCGCGAGATCGTCATCGTTGAAGGTGGTGGAGCGGGCAGATGAGCGCGGCATGTGCACATGGTACCCGCGTCATCGCCAATGGCGCGTCACCGAGACGAGGACGTGCCCTCTGCTTGGGGGAACGCCAGCGCCGCCCCGCGCACACTGACCGTCACTCGATCCCCCGGTCGGATGCCGCCGTACGCTCCCAGCCGCGCTCGCAATGTCCTGCCCCCCAGCAGCGCGATCGTCAACAACTGGTCATGCCCGAAAAACGCCCGGCTCACCACCACCGCGTTGCCCGGCTCCTCGACCGTTGCCGGGGTCAGTCGCAGTTGCTCCGGCCGCACCATCACATCGACCGTTCCCGTGGCGGGCGCGTGCAGCGGCACCTCGCCGAGATCCGTTGTCGCGCGCCGACCCGTCGCCTCACCCGGCAGGAACTGCGCATCCCCGACGAATCCCGCCACCGTGCGATTCGCCGGTCGCAGGTACAGCTCCTCCGGCGATCCCTGCTGCAGCACCTTCCCGCCCCACATCACCGCGATCCGATCCGCGAGGCTCAGCGCCTCCTCCTGATCATGCGTGACGAGCACCGCCGTCGCGTTCGCCGCACGCAGGATCTGCCGCACCTCCTGTCGGAGCGCCACCCGCAACTCCGCATCGAGGTTGGAGAACGGCTCATCCAGCAACACCAGATCCGGCCGTGGCGCCAACGCCCGAGCCAACGCGACTCGCTGCTGCTGTCCACCCGAGAGGGCATCCGGCATGCGGTCCGCATACCCCGCGAGGCCGACGGCTGCGAGCGCGTCGTGGACCGCTGCCGCCTGCTGCGACCCGCCCTTCAATCCGAATCCGACGTTCTTCGCCACGCTCAGGTGCGGGAAGAGCGCGTAGTCCTGAAAGACCATCCCCACCCGGCGCTGCTCCGGCGGATCAGCGCGCCGAGATCCCGCTGCGGCATCGGCCACCACCCGCCCGCCGATGGTGATCCGCCCTGCGTCGATCGGCTCGAACCCCGCGATCATCCGCAAGCAGGTCGTCTTCCCGCACCCCGATGGCCCGAGCAGCGCTACCAGCTCGCCCGGTTGCGCCTCGAGGTCGAGGCCGTCCACCACCGGCGATCCCCCAAACGTCTTCCGCAACCCGCGGCACGCCAGCGCCGCGGGGAGCATCTGCGTCTCAGTCATGGTCGGCTCGCGATCCGCGATCCCGCGATTGCAGCAGCAAGGTCATCGGCAGCGACAACCCGATCAGCACCAACGCAGGCGCCGCGGCCTCCGCCCAGCGCGCATCGTTCGACGCCGTCCAGATGTCCGTCGCCAGCGTGCTCCACCCGGTCGGGCTCAGTAGCAGCGTGATCGGCAACTCTTTCATCGTCGTCAGCAACACCAACCCTGCGCCAGCCAAGAGCCCCGGCATCGCCAAGGGGACCGTCACCCGCCGCACCGCCTGCGTCATGGTCGACCCCAGCCCGCGTGCCGCCTCTTCCAAGCGCGGACTCACCTGCCGCAATGACACCTGCTCGCTCGCCACTGCCTCCGGCAGGAACCGCACCACGCATGCGAGCACCAACAGCGCCAGCGTCTGATGCCATGGCGTCCGCACCCCGATCGAGACGAACGCGAAGGCCACCACCAACCCCGGCAGCGCATACCCGAGGAAGGCAGTCCGCTCCACCACCGACGCCAGCCGCCCCGGCCACCGCACCGCCAACAACGCCACCGGCAGCGCCAGCACCGTCGCCACTGCCGCCGTCGCGATCGCCAGTTCGAGCGAATGCCCAGCGGCCGTCACCAGCCCCGTGATCTGGTCGCGCCGCCCGCGCAGCAACCACCCCAGCAGCACCGCAATCGGCATCCCGAGCGACAGCGTCGCGACCACACCGCAGAAGATGATCGCAGGGACTTTCCACCGCCCAAGCGGCACGGTTCCCGACTGCCGCGCAACCCCGACGCGTGCCGCCGCGCCTCCCTGCCGCCCGCGTACCCGAGCCTCGATCAGCAGCAGCGCGATCGTCACCCCGATCAACACCAGCGAGAGCAGCGCCGCCCCGGAGCGATCCAATGCCGAGCGGTACTGCACGTAGATCGCGCGCGTGAATGCATCGAAACGCATCAGCGTGACCACGCCGAAATCCCCGAGCGTGTAGAGCGCGGTCAACAACGCCCCCGCCGCGATCGCCGGCCGCAATTGCGGCAGCGTCACCCTCCGGAATGTCGCCCACGGCCCCTGCCCGAGACTCCGCGACGCCTCCTCGACCGCCGGATCGAGCCCGCGCAGGCCCGCCCGCACCGCCAACAGGGAGTAGGGGTAGGTGAACAGGGTCAGCGTCAGCAGCGATCCCCAGAACCCGTACAGCGACGGTAACCGCTCCACGCCCATCGGCTCGAGCAGGCCTTGCAGCGCCCCCTTCGGCCCGAACGCCGCGATCACCGCCAGCGCCCCCACATATGACGGCACCGCCAGCGGCAAGGTCGCCACCGCGGCCCACCATCGCCGCCCGGGAAGATCTGTTCGCGTCGTCAGCCACGCCAGCGGCACCGCGATCACGGTGGAGGTCAACGCCACCCCGCACGCCAGCACCACCGAGTTGAGCACCACGCGCGCCGTCTTTGGCCGCAGCAGCGATTCCCACGCGGCCGGCCCGGCCTCCCACGCCCGCACCAACAGGTATCCGATCGGCACCAACACCAAGAGCGCGACGATCGCCGCCGGCAACCACACCACCAGCGGCGGACGCCGCGTCGCCGCGCTGCCCGCGCCATCCTCGGCGGACCCATCCACCACCGGGGGGATCCATGCGTTGTCGAGCGTGGAACTCGTCACGTCGTTTCTCAGACCTCGAGCAGCAATTCGATCCCGATCCGCCGGCAATCCATCTCAAAGTCGATCTGCTCAACCGGCGGCCGGCACCAGTGCCACGCCACACCTTCGCCCCACGCGCGCCGCTCCGCGAACAGCGTGCCCAGCACCGGATAGGCATCGAACACCGTGTAAAGGTCGACCGTGCTGCAATCGGCCCACGTCTTCCCGAATCCCGCCAGTCGGCGCTCCATCTCGTCGAGGACAAACGCGGCCTTCGTCGCGATCCCCGCCGGAGAGGTATCCCCGAGCGCGACGATTGTCTCTTCGTAGGTCGCCTTCCCCTCGATCGACTCGCCGCTCCCGGCGATCACGAAACTCCCCATCGCCGGCTCATCCGGTTCCGGCAGCGTGAAGGTGAACGCATACATCGACGGCTCACTCGGCGCATCCACCACCGGGCAGACATTGGTGCGCGCCACCGGATTCACCCCGTCGGCCAGCAGCCCCCAGCGCTCCAGTTGCCCCGCGTACGCGGTGTTGAAGGAGAAGAACCCGGCCTCGCTGAACGGAGCGGGGGATCGCAACTCACACGCGCAGAACGCCTCCGTCGGCCGGCCGATGTCTTCCAAGAACGCCGCGACCATCTCGAAGGCCTCGCCCAGCGGGATTGGCTCGCTGAACCGCGTCCGCTGCAACCGATACCCCGCCGCCGCGACCCCCGCCGAGTACTGGAACACTCCCGGCAGATAATGGAACCAGCCCGCCGAGAAAACCGGTGCTGGTGCTCCGAGACCCATGATGCTTCGGCTCCCTACCGCGAAAGGTGACCTCACTGGGCCCCTCTCCTGACTCTTGTCGTCAAATTCTGACACAACAGGTCAGAATTCAAGGACGTCAAGCCACGCCATCCCGGGAAACTCGGGCGACTCTGCTATATTCCTCGTACGTACGCAGAGTTTCTCCCCAGAGCGACGTTCGCCGGGGTGTAGGAGGCGCCGCATGGACCAATCGACGTCCGGGACCCCACCCCGCACAGCGATCACCGTCGAATTCGCCGGCAAGACCGTGGCGGTCTTGATCGCGTTTGTCGCGTTCATCTGGCTCGGCGGCAGATTGAGCCATTTCTGGCTCCTCCTCTCCTTTGCGATCCTGGTCGCCACCGCCATCGATCTCCCGGTCAGTCGCCTCCAGCGCATGGGCATCCCGCGAGGGCTCGGCATCGGCCTCTTCTATCTGATCATCATCATCCTGATCGCCTTGGTCGTTGCGGTGATGATCCCCCTCATCGCCGGTGAGGCCTCGATCCTCAAGGACGAGGTCCCCAAATACCTCGATGAGGTCGAGAAACTGGTCGCCAAGTTCAGTCCGGAGGCCGCCCAACAACTCTCCATGGACGCCATCAGCAACGAGCTCAGCGGCCATGCCTCCACCATCGCCAGCGATCTCACCAAGTTCAGCGTCGACACCGCCAAGATCGGCCTTTACACCTTCATCACCTTGGTGCTCGCCTTCTTCCTCGCCACCGAGACCCACATGGTCCCGGCGCTCATCAATCGCTTCCTCCCCGAATCCCGCCACGACCAAGCGATGCGCATCGCCTCCCGCTCGCGTGATCGCATCGGCGCCTGGGCTCGCGGGCAAGTCCTCATCGCCATCATCTTCGGTGCCGCGATGGGCATCGGCCTCAAACTGATCGGCGTGCCCCATTGGATCTCGCTCGCCGTCATCGCCGGGGTCCTCGAGATCATTCCCTACGTCGGTGGCTTGATCACCGTCATCCTCGCCGGGGTCGTTGCGCTCAGTCTGGGCGTGCCGCAACTCATCGCGGTCATCGTCCTCTACCTGGTCCTCGTCAACGTGGAGTCCCACGTCCTCGCCCCCTTGCTCTTCGGCAAGGCGGTGGGGCTGCCCCCGGTCGCGATCCTGATCTCGTTGATCGCCGGCGTGGAACTCCTCGGTGTCGCCGGCGCCCTCCTCGCGATCCCGGTGACGGTCATCCTCTGGGTCATCGTCGATGAGCTCTGGCCCGCCAAGACGCCCGCCCAACCCGCCACGGACACGGCCACCGCGCCGAAAGAAACCCCCGCCACCACCTGAGTCGGTCTCCACGCCGCTCGCCATCGCGTCCGACGTGTCCTCCGGTAAGATCGCCCCATCACCGACCCCCGTCGGCGATGCGGACCTGCCCACTGCGGTCCGCGGCGATCCAGCCGAGGAGCCCCCCATGAAGGTCGGCGTCTTTCTTGTCCTCTTCTCCGAGCGACCATTCGAGGAGGCCCTCGACTACGCCAAGAGTGCCGGCTGTGGCGCCGTCGAGATCGGATGCGGCGGCTTTCCCGGCAACGCCCACTGCGACCCCAAAGCCCTTCTCGACAAC
>JAPOLF010000008.1 GCA_029977305.1 bacterium
CCCGTCACCTCGACGTCGAACAGCAACCCGTCCGCGCTGGCCAACAGGTGGTTGTTCCCGAACGCCCGCCGCGCGTCCGTCGCCACCCGGATCGCCCCCTCCATCGTGGTCTCCGCCAGGATCCTCCGGTACGCCAGCAGCTTCGGAATCCCCACCCGCGCGTCCTGCGCGTACAGCGCATTCCCCACCGATCCGATCCCCGCCGCGTTCACCCCCTGGTGCAGCAACAGCCCCGCATACGCGAACGCCGCGAATGCCGGCAGTCCCGTCGGCTCCGCCCGCACCACATAGGTCAGGTCAGCCCACCCCGCCGTCGAGTCCTCGTTGTGCGCCAGCAGCACGTGCCCGTCCCGGCTCGCTCCCGCCGCCACCCCCACCACCGAGCACCCGCGCCGCCCCGCCTCCTGCACCAGCTCCTCCCCGGCGTTCAGCGCGAACAGCGTCTCGAACGGCACCCCCGATCCCTCCGCCATCCCCCGCAGCTCGTCGAGCAGCCACGGCGCCACCGCCTCCGTCGCCTCCACGTACGGCCCGATCAGCGGCAACACCTCCGCCGGGTCACGCCCGTTCAGCTCCTCCCGGATCTGCGCCGCCGCCGTCTGGATCTGCTCCCGCGCGCTGCGCCCGACATCGTGGCCGATCTCCCGTGCCGAGCCCCCGGTGGTGATCAGTGGAATCATGCCAAGCTCCTGTCATCGAACCTCAGCGGGTCAACCCGATGATGATCAACACCGTCGACACCATCATGCAGACGATCCCCCCGATCGCCAGCCCCCCGATCGCCAGGATCTCCGCCTTCGCCCGATTCTCCCGCACCCACTGCACCGGGTGCGCCATGAACGACACCCCTGGCGGCCCTGCGATCTCCTCGACCGCCGCGTCGTCGATCTGCTCCACCGGCTCGCTCATGCCGATGCCACCGCCCGCGTCGCGCTCCGCCCGAATCGCTTCACGTACAGCACGATCCCGACGGCCACCACAAGCCAATACGTTGCCACCCGGTCTAGCAGGATGATCGAGAAGCTCACGTCATTGTTCAGCTTCATCACCCCGACCATCACCGCCCCCGTCCCGGCTTCCACCACGCCCAACCCCGCCGGCGTGAACGGCAGCGCCGTCAGCAGCGATCCCATCAACGAGATGAACAGCGCGGCGGGGAAGGGGAGGTGCGCATGCAGCGCCTGCGCCATGCACCAGAACCGCACTCCCTCCGCCACCCAGAGCCCGATGCTCATCAGCAGCAGCGGCAGCGGCTTCCGCATGCTCGCGAAGATCGCCTCGCTCAATCGCCCGAACTGCCCCTGCAACCGGTGGGGCAACCGCGCCTCGATCCGCTCCCGCGCGAACCACAGCGCCCCCAGCCCGATCCCGCCGATCCCCAGCAGCACCACCGCCAGCTGGAACGTCATCGTCGCCTCGCTCGGCAGCTCCCCGTGGAACAGGTACAACCCCGTCGTCACCATCAGCAGACAGAGCGTCACCAGATCCACGAGGCGCTCCGTCACGATCGTCCCGAGGCTCGAACTGAACGGCGCCCCGCTCTCCTGCTTCAGCAACCAGCAGCGATACGCATCACCCAGCTTCGCCGGCACCACGCAGTTCACGAACCACGCCAGCCACACGATCTCCGTGATCCCCACCACCCCCGGGATGTCATACCCGTGTTCCTTGTCGATCCCCGCCGTCAGCAACAACCAACGCCACCGTGCCGCCCGCGCGAAGATCACCGCGATCCACACCGCCGTCCCGGCGAGGAACCACCACAGATTCGCCTCTCGGATGTTCGCCACGATCGCCGCCGGATCGATCCGCAATCCCCGGATCGCCAGCACCAAGATCACCAGCGCGATCGCGAACGACAGCAGCGTCTCCCAGCGGAAGAACTTCTGCCCCAGCGTCTGCGGCCGCCCCTCCGCATCGGGCACGGCCTCGGCCAGACCACCGTCGACCGGCGGCATCGCGTCGGGTGTCGAGGGGGGCTCGGTCATCAGCACTCCGGGAATCGCGGCTGCGCGGCACCGCGCCTCACGAGTATAGACGCGCCGTCAGTTGCCGGACGGCGATCGCCAATCCGGGATCGGCGGCAGATCGAGCCACAGGTCGAGATGCCGTCCGCGCTCCAACCGCCCACTCCGCTCCGCCAGCGTGAAGTACAGCGTCCGCATCCCGAGGAACAGCAACCCCACGCCCGACCCCACCAGCAGCATTACCGGCCACTCGAGCGGGACGCTCCGTTCGACCATCACCCCGCCGATCGTGAACTCCCCCGGCCCCGCCAACCGGATCTCCAACTCATGCAACCCATCCGGCAATCCCGTGCCGATCACCACATCGCTGTCCGCCGCGCGGAACGCCCCCAGATCGAGCGGGATCACCTCCCCATCGAGGCGCATCTCAACCGGTGCCGCCTGCCGACTCAGCCGCACCGTCCCCTCGATCCCCGTCCCGCGGAAGATCACCTGCGCCGAGGCATCCGGGTCCTTCGTCGTCAGGTAGATCTCCTTGCCGAGTTGCTGCACATCCCACTCGCCGTCGGTGCGGAACTGCCGCGCCGTCACCGGCAACGCCCCGGTCGCCGCGATCTCCGCCATCCCGCTCGCGTGGAACTCGCCCAGCGCCGACAACATGGCCGACGGCACCCCGTCCGCCCCGAGCAACGTCCTGCCCACCGGCACCGTGCCCTGCAGATCAGGTCCCGGCGTCAATCCCCACAGGAACATCGGGCCCATCCACGGCCACTCCGTGCGTGCCCGCTCGATCCCCGCCACCGTGTACTCCGCCTGATCCGACGGCGACACCCCGCGCTGTTCCGGCCCTTCCGCCTGCCATCCGTAGTGGGTCGCCCATACCGGCTTCGCCCCGTCCCCCGCGCGTTCCATCACCTCGCGGAACAGCACCGCCCGTGACAGATTGGTGCCGGCCGCATCGACTGCCCGGTCGAACGGCGTGTCCCGCCCGCCATCGACCCGCGCCGCCACCACGTCGAAGTACGGAGCCCCGCCCGCCCGGTACACCTGATCGAGAAACGCCAGATCGCGGTCGCGCATCCCCGTCTCCGGCCGGGGATCCAGTTCCGCCAGCAGCACCGGCGCATCCGGGTTCGCCCCGCGCACCCCGTTCGAGCCATACCCGATCAAGGTCACGTACGCCGCTGGATCCGGCGGCTTTCCGCCCCAGTGATCGGAACGATTCGGCAAATCCCACAATTGCACCGCCGACAACCGGTCCCCGTAACGCGTTGCCACCGCGTTGACGAAGCGCTCGTACGCGGCGGGATCGACCGGCGGTGCATCGAAAGCCTCCGCCGCGTCCGAGGCCCGCACCCATCCCGGTGAACGCTGCATCACCCCGACCACGCCGATCCCGCGTCGCCCGAGTTCCTCCATGATCGCGTCGTAGCGATCCCACGTGAATCCGCCCGGCGCAGGCTCGATCTCCGCCCACGCGAACGGCTGTCGCACCAATCGAATGCCATTGGCTTGCAACATCTCCGCGACCAATGGCAATTGGTCCGGCGTGAGTCGCGTCAGGTCGACATTCGCCGCGAGATCCCGCCCCGTCGTCTGCCGGACGATCGGCGCCACGATCCCCGATTCGACCCCACGATGCACCGTCCCATCCACCAACCCGCCGCCCACCGCCAGCAGCAGCCCCGCCAGCGCGAACAGCCCTGCCCGCATCAACCGCGCCCGGTCCACCGACCCCGACAGATACCGCAGCCCAGCCGCGATCCGCTGCACCAGCGGCGGTGGCTCGGTGTCCGAATGGCGCGCCGACAATTTCGGCGGTGGCCGACGCAACCCCGGTTCAGGCGCGCGGAACTCGGTGCCCATCAGCGAAGAGGGGAGGGGACTACGACCGCTTCGACCGGATCAGCCCGGTCAGCGTCGCGATGTTCCGCATGTCGCTGCCGTCGTCGTCGCTGTCCTTCGGCGTTTCCAGCAGCCCCGGCACATCGGCGAAGCGCTTGTCGTTCACGATGAACCCGAACGCGTCCAGCCCGATCTCCCCGTCGCCGATGTCCGCGTGGCGATCCTTCCGCGTGCCCAGCGCGTTCTGCGAATCGTTCAAGTGGAACGCCTTCAAGCGCTCCAACCCGATCACCTCGTCGAACGACTGCATCGTCTTCTTGTAATCGGCCTCGTTCCGGATCTCATACCCCGCGGCGAACACGTGGCAGGTGTCGAAGCACACACCCATTCGGTCCTTGTCATCGACCTGATCGATGATCATCGCCAGTTCCTCGAACGTCCGCCCGATCACCGTCCCGGCACCGGCCGTCGTCTCCAGCAGCACCATCGCCTCGCCATCCGGCAGCTCCAGATGGACCCGGTTGATCGCCTCCGCGATCCGCGCCACCCCCGCATCGACGCCCTCGTTCATGTGCGCCCCGGGATGCGCCACCAGATAGGGCACGCCCAACTGGTCGCACCGCACCAACTCGTCTTGCAACGCCGCCCGCGATTTCTCCCACAACTCAGGATCGGGCGATCCCACGTTGATCAGGTAGCTGTCGTGCGCCACCACCTGCTTCAGCCCGCTCTCCTTGTACCGCTCCCTGAACAACTCCGCCGCCTCCGGGTCGATCGGCGATGCCTTCCACTGTCGCTGGTTCTTGGTGAAGATCTGAAGCGCCGACATGTCGCATGCCAGCGCCCGATCGATCGCCAGAGCGTGTCCGCCAGAGATCGACATGTGGGCCCCGAAGTACTTCATCGCGCGCTCTCCGTTGGTCTGCGGTGGTGTGGATCCGACACCCGAAACCCCGGGTTGGACCCCGATTCGCAGGGTAGCACACCCCCAATCCCGGGCCGATGCGATCGCTGCCCCGCCACCCGCGCCGTGGTAGCATCGCCCGATGCATCCGGCCGCCCGCGCACTGCCTCAGGGAGCCCCCCTCCGGTGACCGACCCCGCTGCCCGCCAGCCGTCGTTGACCGTGGTCATCCCGGCCTACAACGAATCTCACCGCATCGCCGAGACCGTGCGTCAGGTCGCCGCCTACCTCGCGGATCAGCCCTATCCCGCCGACATCATCGTCGTCGACGACGGCAGCACCGACACCACCGCTCGCACCGCCCGTCGCGCGGCTGCGGATGCCGCCGTTCCCTGCCACATCATCGAGATCACCCACGCCGGCAAGGCCGCCGCCCTCCGCGCCGGCATGATCACCGCCACCGGCGATCAGATCGCCTTCAGTGATGCCGACCTCGCCACCCCGCTCCACCACCTCGCCGATCTCCGCGCCGCCATCGCCCGAGGGTGCGATGTCGCCATCGGCTCCCGCGAGGGGCCCGGTGCCCTCCGCCTCGGCGAGCCCGAATACCGCCACTTCATGGGCCGCGCCTTCAACACCTTCGTCCGCCTGCTCCTGCTACCCGGCATCGATGACACCCAGTGCGGCTTCAAACTCTTCACTGCCGATGCCGTCCGCGCCATCCTTCCGCGCACCCGCCTCTACCGCGATGCGCAGGAGATCACCGGCGCCCGTGTCACCGCCTACGATGTCGAACTGCTCGTCATCGCCCGACAGCGCCACCTGCGCATCTGCTCTGTCCCGGTGACATGGGTCTACGGTGTCGGCAGCAAGGTGCGCCCCGTCGCCGATTCTTGGCACAATGCGCAAGATGTGATGGCCATTTGGCGAAACGCGAAGCGAGGTTCTTACCGGTGACCAACGCCCGTCCCGACCACACCCCGGAATACATCCTCGTCGGCGTCGCGTGGCCCTACGCCAGCGGCCCCCGCCACCTCGGCCACGCGGCAGGTGCCTACGTCCCACCGGACATCTTCGCCCGCTACCAGCGCATGATCGGCAACCATGTCCTCATGGTCTCCGGTTCCGACATGCACGGCACCCCGATCACCGTCGCCGCCGACAAGCGCGGCATCACCCCGCGCCAACTCGCCGAGGAGAACCACGCCGGCATCGCCGCCAGCTTCGAGCGCCTCGGCCTCGCCTACGACAACTACACCACCACCCTCACCCCGACCCACTACCGCGTCACCCAAGACTTTTTCACCACCCTGCTCGACAAGGGCTATCTCTTCGAAGCCACCGAAACCGCGATGTACGATCCGCAGGCCAAGCGCTTCCTCCCCGACCGCTACGTCGAAGGAACCTGTCCCCACTGCGGCTACGAGGACGCCCGCGGCGACCAATGCGACAACTGCGGCCGCACCCTCGATCCCATCGAACTCATCGATCCCCGCTCGAAGATCACCGGTGCCACCCCGGAAACCCGCGAGACCAACCACTTCTACCTTGATCTCCCGAAGTTCCAGACCGCCCTCGAGGCATGGGTCGGCGAAGCCAGCGTCAACTGGCGTCCTGCCGTCACCGGCTTCACCCAAGGCTGGTTGAAGGAAGGCCTCCGTGCCCGCGCCATCACCCGCGATCTCGACTGGGGCGTCCCGATCCCTCTCCCGGGCTATGACGACAAGCGCATCTACGTCTGGTTTGACGCCGTCATCGGCTACTTCTCCGCCACCGTCGAGTGGGGCGAGCTCCGCGGCGAACCCGATGCCTGGAAGAAGTGGTGGGCCCTCGACGAACATGGTAGGGCCCCCGGCCGCATGTACAACTTCATCGGCAAGGACAACGTCCCGTTCCACACCGTCATCTGGCCCGCCATGTTGATGGGCTACGGCGGCCTCGCCCTGCCCTACGACGTCCCCGCCAACGAGTTCCTCACCATCGATGGCATGAAACTCTCCTCCTCGCGGATGTACACCGCCCGCCTGCCCTTCCTCCCCGAGGCCCTCGAGCTCTTCGATGCCGACGCGATCCGCTTCTTCCTCACCATCAACGCCCCCGAGAACCGCGACACCGATTTCTCTTGGGATGACTTCCAGCGCCGCAACAACGACGAACTCGTCGCTACCTACGGCAACGCCGTCCACCGCCTGCTCAGCTTCCTTCAGTCCAAGTACGACGGTGTCGTCCCCACCCCCGGCGACCTCACCGACGCCGACCGCGCCATGCTCGCCACCATGGAGTCCACCTTCAGCGAGGTCGGCAATGACATCGACAAGGTCAAACTCCGCGACGGCCTCCGCGGTGTCATGGCCCTCGCCACCGCCCTCAATCGCTACCTCGACGACGCTGCTCCGTGGAAGACCATCAAGACCGATCCCGAACGCGCCGCCACCTCGCTCTGGACCGCGCTCCAAGTGGTTGCCGCCCTTCGTGTCCTCTCAGCGCCGTTCCTGCCGTTCTCCGCAGAGCGGCTTCACACGCTCCTTGGAGACGAAGGCAGCGTGCACGCCCTTCCGTGGCAACCGCTCGGTCTCCCGGCCGGCCGCTCCCTCCCCAAGCCCGAACCACTCTTCCGCAAACTCGAGGATGATGACCTCGCCGCCCTCCTCGACCGCCTCAAACCGACGGTCGTCGATACCGGCGAACCCACCTGATCCGGCGGACATCTGCCGTTCCCCACGAATTCACCGGTTGCTCATCCAGACCCGCGAACGTTCGCGGGTTTCTGGCTAGCATTTTCCGCCGAAATGAGTAAACTACCAGCACTGCCGAGTGACGGTGCGCATGTGCGCCCCGCGGCAGTCTCGGTGGGCAGGCACACGGGTGCCGTTTGGGGAAATTGGGGCCCCGCCGAGCCATGAACATGCTGGGGAGGAAACGCGCATGATCAACATGAACGCAGCAGTGCGAGAAGAACTCGCCAAGTCCTGGTGGATTTGGCTCGTCCGCGGCATCTTGGGCATCGCCCTCTCGATCTTGGCCTTCACCAAGCCGGGGGCCACCCTCGCGGCGATCGCCATCTTCATCGGAGCCTACTTCTTGGTTGACGGTGTCGTCACCCTCTTCCATGGCTTCGGCTCGCAGCCGGAGGGCCAGAGCCGCTGGCCGCGCATCATCTGGGGCATCATCTCGATCCTCGCCGGTATCGTGATCTTGTCGCAGCCGCTCGTCTCGGTCATCAGTCTGACCATCCTCGTCGGTGCCTTCGCCATTGTCTACGGCATCATGGCGATCATCACCGGCATCCGGCTTCGCAAGGAGATCAGCGACGAGTGGTGGCTGATCATCGGCGGTATCGCCGGGATCATCTTCGGCTTCCTGATCTTCTCGAACGTGCTTGCCGGCGCCCTCTCGATCGCCATGCTGATCGGCATCTGGGCGCTCATCACGGGCATCACCTTCATCATCCTCGCCTTCAAGGTGAAGGGCCTCGCCAAGTAACCCAGCGTCGCCAACGCGACAACCAGCACGGCCCTCACGTCAGTGAGGGCCGTCTGCTTGTCCGCAAAGCATCCCTGTCTTGCGGAAAAACCGCATAACCATGCGGAAATCTCGGCCATTCGGGGTTGGCAAGCCCGCGCACCATGGTCTATGCTCTCACTCCCGCCAGGTTCTCCCCGCATCCGTACGCGTGTGATGAGGAGGTCCGTGATGGCGGCGAATCGGCTCGGTGTGGTGATCGTTGACGACCACGCCCTCTACCGTGGCGGTATCCGAGCCGCCCTCGAGCACGAACCCGAATTGCTCGTCCTCGGCGAGACCGCCGGCGGCGAAGCCGCGATCGAGAAGATCGCGCAGGTCCGCCCCGACATCATCGTTGTCGGCATCAACCCCCCAGCACTCGCCGGTCTCGAGGTCGGCCGCAACCTCCGCCGCCGTCTCCCGCGCACCCTGCTGGTCGCCCTCGCGTCCCACCCGGATGACGCCGGCCGCCTCGAGGCGCGAGATGCCGGCTTCGATCGCTACATCGGCAAGACCGTCACCGCCGAGGCCTTCGTCTCCCTCGTTCGCGAAGGCGTCACCGCCATCCGCACCACCGGCGCCGCCGAGCCCCACCTCCGCGCCCTCCCGACGCGCAAGCAAGCCGCGGTCAAGTCCGGCCTCAACGGCGCGCCGCCGCTTTCCCGCCGAGAGACCGAGATTCTCCATCTCGTCGCCGAAGGCCAGTCCAACAAAGAAATCGCCGCCGTTCTCGGTATCTCCGATCAGACGGTCAAGAACAACATCACCTCGATGCTCCGCAAACTCGATGTCCAAGACCGCACCCAAGCGGTGATTCACGCACTTCGCCACGGCTGGATCCAAATTCCCCCGATCATGCAGGAAGTCGGCTAGCCACCGCCAAGTCAACGGAAACCAGCGAGGCCGCGGCACATCTGCCGCGGCCTCGTCGCATCTGCTGGTGTCCATGGGGCGGGCTAGGGGAGGACCCCGTTCGCGATCCCCGCCAACACCGCCGCATCCTCGCGCCACGCGCCGATCCGGCGGAATCGCTGGTAGCGCTCGTCCTTCAACCGCCGCATCGCTGCCGGATCGTCAAGCGGAAACTCCTGCAGCAACTCGCGCAGGTGCCGCCCGATCGCCGCGCCTGCCGCCGCTATCGCCTCACGCGGCGCCTCATCCGCCGACACCGGTTCCGGCACGATCTCGTCGATCAACCCCAGCCCCAACAGATCAGCCGCGGTGATCCGCATCGTCTCCGCCGCCTCCGGTGCCTTCCCTGCATCCTTCCAGAGAATCGCCGCGCACGCCTCAGGCGAGGCCACCGCGTAGATCGCGTTCTCCATCATCAGGATCCGATCCGACACCCCGATCGCCAACGCCCCGCCGGAACCGCCTTCGCCGATCACCAGCGCCACCGTCGGCACCGCCAAGTCTGCCATCGTCAGCAGGCTCTCCGCGATCGCCGTGCCTTGCCCGCGCTCCTCAGAGCCGATCCCCGGTTCCGCCCCCGGTGTGTCGATCAGGCTCACCACCGGCATCCGGAATTTTTCGGCGTGGCGCATCAGTCGCTCCGCCTTCCGGTACCCCTCCGGCCGCGCCATCCCGAAGTTCCGCGCGATGTTCTCCTTGGTGTTGCCACCTTTCTGGTGGCCAAGCACCATCACCGCGATCCCGTCGAAATCCGCGATCCCGCCGATCAGCGCGAGGTCATCACCGAACGATCGATCTCCATGCAGTTCCACGAACCGCGGTGACAACTCCGACAAATACGCCAACGTGTGCGGTCGCTCCGGGTGCCGCGCCAACTTGACCCGATCCCATGCGTTGAGCGGTGCCGAAGCAGCATCAGTCACGGCCGGCCCCCACCTCGCGTGTCCCGACAATGGACCCGTGGCTCACCGTCTCGGCAAGCTGGTACAGCGCCAGAATGTCGGCCAACCGCTCCCGCAACTCCGCCCGCGGCACGATCATGTCGATCATCCCGTGCGCAAGTAGGAACTCCGCCGTCTGGAATCCCTCCGGCAGCTTCTGCTTCGTGATCTGTTCGATCACCCGCGGCCCCGCGAAGCCGATCAGCGCACCCGGTTCGGCCATCACGATGTCCGCCACCGTCGCGTACGACGCCGTCACCCCGCCGTAGCAGGGGTCGGTCAGCACAGCGACGTGCGGCACCCCGGCATCGCCCAAGCGCGCCAGCGCAGCCACCGTCTTCGCCATCTGCATCAATGAGAGCAAGCCCTCATGCATGCGCGCGCCGCCCGAGGCGTTCATGGTGATGATCGGCACCCGTGCATCCGCCGCGCGCTCGATCGCCCGCACCAGCTTCTCGCCGAAGACGCTTCCCATGCTCGCGCCGAGGAACCCGAAGTCCGCCACCGCCAGCGCACAACGATGTCCCGCGATCGTCGCCGACCCCGTGATCAGCGCCTCGTCCTCACCAGACTTCTCGCGCGTCTGCTCGAGTTTCTTCGCGTACGAGCCACCACCATCAACGAACCGCAGCGGGTCTTGCCCGCGCAGCGCGATGTCCCACTCGTAGAACGAATCCTCGTCCGTCAGCAGCTCGATCCGCTCGCGCGCCCGCAGCCGGAAGTGGTGGTCGCACTTCGGACACACCTGCCCTGACCGTTCAAGTTCTTTCGTGTAGATGATGTCGCCACAAGACGGACACTTCGTCCACAGATCATCGGGGATCTGCGGCGCACCGGTCTCGTCCTCCCTCCCTTTCGGGCGGAACTTGCCGCGGCGGCTGAGGAATTCGCGCATCGCCGGCATGGCTGTGGTCTGTCTCCGCCGTCGGGCAGCTCATCGGTCGTTCCCCGGGTGGATCACCGATGCTGCGGCGTGTTGGCAGGATATGTTAGCCGATGCGCCGGGACAAGCCTCGCATGTACCCGAACACCCCGAACAGGCCGCCAACCAGCGTCAACGAGGCCCATGGCTGCGCCGGCACCCCGCGCCGCTCCGCGTCCTCCGTGATCCACACCGCGAGCGCCAGATGCGTCACCGCAGTCAGCACGATCCAGCCCTTCCAGCCACCCGGGAACCGCATCTCAGTCCGCCGCCGCGCCAGCAGGCGCGATGGACGTCGGACGCGGCCGAGACGTCTGCATCCGGTCAACGGCGAGGATCGCCACCGTCGCGATGACGCCCATTGCCACATTGACCCACAGGGCTGTGTCGTAGGACCCGGTTGCGTCGTAAATCACCCCGTCCGCCCATGCCCCCAGCCCGAACCCGATGTTCATGAACGTGAACATGGACCCGAAGATGATCCCGAAGTGCTTCGCCCCATACCGGTCCGCCGCGATCGCCGCGGTCAGCGGGGTCGTCGCCGACCACGAAATCCCCAACACCACCGCGTACACAAACACCAGATTCCCCACCGGCAGTAGCGCCAGCAGCACGAATGCCAACCCGCGCAACGCATACACCAGCGCCAGCACCGACGACCGCCGATGCCGATCCGCCGCCATGCCCAGTAGGATGCTGCCCGCGATGCTGCACACCGCCGTCACCGACACCGTGAAACTCGCCATCGTGTGGCTCATCCCCATGTCATCGGCATGCGCGATGAAGTGCACATTCGGGTAAGCCATCGTCCAGCCACAGACGATGAACCCCACCGCCAACAGCCAGAACAGCGGTCCGCGCAGCGCGTCCGGCAACCGCAGCCCCACGGCGTCAGCCGATTTCGCCGCCGAGACCGTCCCCTTCGGTCCGTCTCGCAGCACGAAGATCGCCAGCGGCAAGGTGATCGCCAACAGGACGATGCCGAACACCCAGTACTCAGTGTGCCAATTCGTGCGAACAAGGATCTCCGCCGCGATCGGCACGATCATCAACTGCCCGAACGCGGCCCCCGACGTCGCGATCGACATCGCCACGGCCCGCTTCCGGGCGAACCAGCGAGACACCACCGACGTCGCGATCACCGGCCCCGTCGCCGCCAATCCGATCGACGTCATCACCCCGAAGTACAAGTAAAACTCCAGCAAGGTGTCGGCTCGCGACAACAGGAACATCCCAGCGGCCAAGAAGAGCAACCCGACGGTCACCACCTTCCTCGGACCGTGGCGATCGATCATCAAGCCCGCGATCGGCTGGCAGATCGAGAGGATGACCATCCCCGCCAGCACCGCACCCGAGAGCGCCGCCCGATCCCACCCGTATTCCTCGGAGACCGGCTTCAGCACCACCCCGAACAAGAAGCGCGACCCGCTCGCGATCGTCAGAATGACGGTCAGCGCGCCGATCACCGTCCATGCCAGTGTCGAATCCTTGCCACCTCGCGCCGTCGTCTCGGGCGCGTCAGGGTGCTGTTTCACCAAGGATTCCGGTACGTGGCCCACGGACGTCGTCCATTCCGCGCCATGAGGCGCTCACCCGCCGTCCAATCCTTCATCTCGTGCTCGAATCTCGGCGGTACCCGGGATTCTCGCACACGCCGACCTCGCCAAACCACGGCCGTCCGCGCCCGTTGAGTCCCCGCCGGAGACTGGTACCATGCACCGCAACCTTGTCGCGGGAACCAGTGCTCGGAGGCCGTCCCGGATGTCCCACAGTGCGTCCATCGCAGCGGTCGACCCCGGCAAGCGCAAGATGATGCTCGTGGCCCTGCTGCTCGGCGCGTTCGTCACGATGCTGAACACCGCCGTCGCCTCCGTCGCCCTGCCCACGATTGCCGCCGCCCTCGACGCCACCGGCACGCAGATCCACTTCATCGCCGACGGGTTCTCCATTGCGCTCACCGCCTTCGTGCTGATCTCCGGCGCGGTCGGCGATGCCTATGGCCGCAAGCGCCTCTTCATCGGCGGCCTCGCGCTGATGATGCCCGCCGCGATCATGGCTTCCCGCAGCACCTCCGCCAACGAACTCATCCTCTGGCTGATGGCTTCCGGTGTCGCCACCGCGCTCCTCTTCCCGACCACCCTCTCCAGCATCTCCGAGATCTACCCCGACAAGGCCGAACGCGCCCGCGCCGTCGCCCTCTGGGCCGGCACCGCCTCTGCCGGCGCCGCCGTCGCCCCGATCGTCTCCGGCTGGATGCTCGAGCGATATCCGTGGGGTTCGGTGTTCCTCGTCTCCGTCCCGCTCGCGCTCATCACCTTGGTCGTCGGCATCTTCGCCCTCGATCCGATGAAGCACGCGAACCCCGCCCCGGTCGATTGGCTCGGTGGCGTCCTCTCGGTGGTCGCCTTCGCGAGCCTCCTCACCTTGGTCATCCTCGCCCCCGTCGAGGGATGGGAGCCGCCCGTCCCGACCCTCGCCGTGATCGCCGCTATCTCAGTCATCGGCTTCATCGTTCGTCAGCTGCGCGCGGCACACCCGCTGCTCGATCTCCGAGTCTTCACCCAAAAGCCCCTCACCGGCGGCGCGCTCATCATCATGATCCTCTTCGCCGTGCTCTCCGGATTGATGTACCTCAGCGCCCAGTACACTCAGAGCGTCCTCGGCTACTCCACCCTCAAAGCCGGATTCGCCACCCTTCCCCTGACCGTCGCCGTCTTCATCGCCTCACCGGTCAGCGCCGGCATGGTGCAGCGCCTCGGCGCTCGTCGCACCGTTGTCCTCGGCTCCGCGCTCGTCGTCCTCGGCGCCATCTCCAGTCGCTGGTGGTCGGCCCATTCGCCCTATCTGCTCCTGCTGCTGACCTTCGTCCTCTTCGGTGTCGGCCTCGGCCTCGCGATGACCCCGAGCACCTCCGCCATCCTCGACACGCTCCCCTCCGAACAGGCCGGCATCGCCTCCGCCATCAACGACGTCACCCGCGATTTCGGCGAGGCCTTCGGCATCGCGATCAACGGCGCCGTCGCCGCCGTCGTCTACACCACGATCATCGACGACGCCTACGGTGGCCTCACCCCAGAGCAGCGCGCCACCGTCCCCGACACCATCTACCGTGAGATTCGCAGTTCCCTCTCTGGTGCCCTCAGTGCCGCGAAAGCCCATCCCGGTCCCGAGGCCGACACCGTCGTTGCCCTCGCCCGCGATGCCTTCGTCAGCGGCCAAGCCAAAGCCGCTGCCATCGGGGTCGTGTTGGGGCTGGTGTGTCTCGTTGTTGCCTATTTCCTCCTGCCGGACAAGACTGCACGTGACGCAGTCGTCGCACATGAAGGAGCGTGACCATGTCTGCTGCCGTCGCCGCTGAGCATCCTGCGGCTCTCTCCGGCCACAAACAGCGCTTGCTGCTTCTGACCCTCCTCTTGGGTGCGATGGTCACCATGCTCAACACCGCCGTGGCCGGCGTCGCCATCCCCACCATCGCCGCCGACCTCAAAGCAAGCGGCATCCAGATTCACCTCATCGGCGACGGCTTCGCAATCGCCCTCACCTCGCTCGTGCTGCTCACCGGAGCCATCGGCGACCGCTACGGCCGCCGCCGGAATCTTCTCGCCGGTCTCGCCCTCATGATCCCCGCCGCGATCATGGCCTCGTTCAGCACCAGCGCCAACGAACTCATCGTCTGGTTGATGGCATCAGGCACCGCTGCCGCGTTCCTCTTCCCGACCACCCTCTCCGCCATCTCCGAGATGTACCCCGATGCTCATGCCCGCAGCCGCGCCGTCGGTCTCTGGGCAGGCTGCGCCGCGGCTGGTGCGGCTCTCGCTCCGGTCCTCAGCGGCCTCATCCTCGAGCACTTTCACTGGGGGTACGTCTTCCTCGTCTCCGTTCCTGTTGCAGCCATCACCCTCATCATGGGCTTCTTCGTGATGCCGGAGATGAAGCATGCCGGCGCCCCGCCAGTCGATTGGATCGGCGGCCTCTTCTCGATCATCGGCATCGGCGGCCTGCTGTTGCTCGTCATCTTCGGCCCGGTTGAGGGCTGGCACCAACCCGTCCCGCTCTTCGCCGCCGCCGCCGTATTCGGTCTCAGCGCGTTTGTCATCCGCCAGCTCAAGGCGACCCACCCGCTGCTCGACCTCCGCGTCTTCAAGCACAAGCCCCTCACCGGTGGCTCGCTGATCATCATGATCCTCTTCGCCGCCATGGCCGGCATCATGTACCTCAATGCCCAGTTCACCCAGATGGTCCTCGGCTTCTCCACCCTGAATGCCGGCCTCGCCATCCTCCCGCTCTCGGTTTCCGTGTTCATCGGCGCCCCGCTCAGCGCCATCATCGTCCGCAAGATCGGCGCCCGGAACACCGTCATGCTCGGCACCATCCTCGCCGCCTGCGGCTCCGCCATCGTTTTCTTCTGGACCGACCACTCGCCCTATCCAGTCCTGTTCGTGACCTTCGTCCTCTTGGGTCTCGGCATCGGTTTCGGCATGACCCCCAGCACCTCCGCCATCCTCGACACCCTCCCCCCGAAGCAAGCCGGCATCGCCTCCGCGGTCAACGACGTCACCCGCGACTTTGGTCAGTCCATGGGCATCGCGATCATGGGCTCGATCGCCTCCGTCACGTATGCCAAAGTCTTGTCTTCGGGCTACGAGTCCCTCACCCCCGAACAGCAGGCCCAGGTCCCAAAGGACATCGCGGTGCAGATCCAGAGTTCGCTCGCCGGCGCCCTCGCCGTTGCCCAGGCATACCCCGGTCCCAATGCCGACCAGCTGCTGGTCGCCGCCCGCGAGGCATTTGTCGCCGGGCTCAGCAAGGCAGGCGTTCTCAGCACCATCATGGCGCTCGTCTGCCTCGTCATCGCCTTCTTGATGATCCCCCACACGCTCACCAGCAATCGTGGGGACGAAGAGTCCTAGCGCCGCTCGAACTGCTTCTCCAGATCGCCGCGGGACATGTGCAACATCGTCGGCCGACCGTGCCCGCAGGCCCGTGGATGCGTCGTCTGCTCCAACTGCGCCACCAACTCGCGCATCTCCGGCACGCTCAGCGCCTGCCCCGCGCGGATGCTGGTGTGGCACGCCGTGCTGATCGCCACCGCATCGAGCCAACTCGCTCCCGTGCCCCCCGATGCCAGTTCCTGCAGGATCAGCCGCAGCCGCTCAGCGATGTCCACCCGCTGCACCAGCGCCGGCACCGCCCGCACCAGCACCGCCTGCACCGCGAACGCCTCGATCTCGAACCCGATCTCGCCGAGTTCCGCCTGAGACTTCTCCCAAGCCCCCATCTCCTCGGGCGTCAACTCCACCACCAGCGGATCGAGCAGCGGCTGCCGCACGCTCTCCCGGCCCTGCAACTGCCCGAGGATCTTTTCGTACATCACCCGCTCGTGCGCGGCGTGCTGGTCGATCAGGTACATCCCATCCGGCCCCTCGGCCACGATGTAGTTCCCCCCGACCTGCCCCAGCACCCGCAGCACCGGCACCCCGGATCGGTGCACCGGCACCGGTTCCGCATCCTGCTCCGTGCCGATCGCCACCACCGACGGCTTCGGCTGCAGCTGCGGCGCCACCCACGGCACCGTCGGGGTTCCTGCCGTTGGGGAAGGGGAGGACACCACCTCTCCGGGCCGCAACGTGCTCAACCCCTGCTGGTTGTGGACCGGCATCACCGTGCCGCCGACCTCCGCCGGCGCCCCCGGCACCGGCTGCAGCCGGATCCCCGGCAGATCGGCCCGCGGTCCGCGTGCCAGCGCCGCATGCGTCGCCCGTGACAACGCCCGGCACGCCGCGCGCTCATCTTCGAACTTCACCTCGGCCTTCGTCGGATGCACATTGACATCCACCGCCGCGGGATCCACATGCACTTGTGCACATGCCACTGGATGGCGTCCCACCATCAGCAGGGAGTGGTACGCCTCCTCCAGCGCAAACGACAGCGCCCGATTCTGCACCCACCGACCGTTCACGAAGAGCACGATGCCCTGCCGATGCGACTTCGTCAGCGATGGCGCCCCCACCCAGCCGGTGACCGTCACCCCCGCCACCGCCGAGATCTCCTCAAGTGGTTCCAGCGGCAACGCCGCGTTCCCAACCTCCGCGCCCCACACCTCGAGCGCCGCGGTGATCGGGTCCCCGCTGCCGCTCGTCGCGAACGACCGCCGGTCATCCGCCACGAACTCGATTGCCACCTCCGGGTACGCCCCGGCATACGCCGCCACCGCCCGCTGGATGTAGCCGCTCTCCGTCCCCGTCTGTCGCAGGAACTTCTTTCGCGCCGGCACATTGGCGAATAGATCGCGCACCGTCACCACCGTGCCGGCCGACGTCGCCGTGGCTTCCGGCTCCCCCGCGATACCGAACTGCACCCGGATCGCGTGTCCGTGCTCGCTGGTGCTCGCCTTGCTGCGCACCGTCAGATCAGAGACCGCTGCGATGCTCGGCAACGCCTCGCCCCGGAACCCGAGCGTCCGCAACGCATCGAGATCGGAGAACGCTTGCAACTTGCTCGTCGCGTGCCGTTGGATCGCCACCGCGAGTTCGTCCCGAACGATCCCGCAGCCGTTGTCGGCCACCTCGATCAGCCCGATCCCGCCGTCGCGCACCGCCACCCGAATCCGCGTCGCCCCGGCATCGAGGGCGTTCTCCAGCAGTTCCTTCACCGCCGAGACCGGCCGCTCCACCACCTCGCCAGCGGCGATCTTCCCGATTGTCTGCTCGTCCAACATCCGCACGACAGGCATCCCACCCGCCGCGTGGCCGGTGGAGGCATCCGTTGATGGCGTGGGGCGGGCACTCTCGGCAAGCACAGCGGGCATCCTGCGAACCATCTCGTCGTGCGGGCGACGGTACCGTCAGGGTACCACGCCATCCCGCCTCATTCGGCGAACGAATGCCCTCTCCGGTGTGCCGAGACGTGCGGATTCCCCGCCTCCCAGAACCGCAGCGGCCACTCCGTCGCCCGACTGATCCCGATCCGTCCCGAGACCATCACGTGCTCGACCTGCGGTCCCGCGACAAGTCGCAGCGGCCCGTTCGCCAGCAGATCCGTCCCGTGCGCATCCAATCCGATCGCCAACGCCTGCGTCAGCTTCCCCGGCCCGCTGCACCACGCCAGCGCGCTCCCCATTCGCCGTCGCGTCTCCATCAAGACCTCGCCCTCGATCGGCTCAAGCGCGCGGATCAAGACCGCTCCCGTCCCTCCCGGCGGATGCGCCACCACATTCACCATTGCGTGCACGCCGTAGGATCGGTAGACATACGCCAACCCCGGCCGCCCGGACATGATCGCCACCGCAGGCGTCTTGAACATCGCTGCGTGACTCGCCGGATCCCCAAGATCGAGATACGCCTCGGTCTCGACGATTCGTCCCGCCGTCACCCCATCCGCCGACTCGTGCACCAACATGCACCCCAGCAGCCCGCGCGCCGCCACCTCGGTCGGACCGCTCAGCAAGCGCCGCAATGATCGTTGCCGAGTCGCCATTCAATCTCTCCAGCAATCGCCGTATAGTGCCGTACCGTCTCGTCGTGATGGAGGACCTCAGCATGCCCATCCTCGCCTATGCCAGCCACCTCAGCGCTCGACCTGGTGACCACGTCGACATCATGGTCAGCAGCGATCGCCCCTACACCGCCGAACTCGTCCACCTCGCCGCCTCCTACAGCACCGCGAAACCGCAAGGGTGGGACGAACCCCGCGTCGGCGACCCGATCGGCACCTTTCCCGGTCGGGTGCAAGTCGCCCACCCCGGTTCCTATCTCCGCATCGACCACCCGCCGGTCATGCCCAGCGCCTGGTCAGTCTCCTGCTGGGTCTGGCCGACCATTCCTGCGGACGGCCGTGACCAAGGGCTGGTCGCCCATAACGATGGCACAAATGGGTGGTGTCTCGGCCTCGATGCCGCAGGCCGCCCCACCTTCACCAGCGGCGCCATCCGAGTCACCCTGCCGACCGCGCTCGCGCCACGCCAATGGGTCGAACTCCGCGCCGACATCACCGCCAATGGCGTCACCCTTCATGCCCATCGGGCCAAGCGCCATTGGCTCCCCGCCGCCGATGAGCAGGCATC
>JAPOLF010000090.1 GCA_029977305.1 bacterium
CGATGCAAACGCCTGTTGCAATGGTGCCATACTCCAGTAATGCAGGCAGATTGCTGCCGCGGCCTGTGGTGTTACAGCGAGCCCGAGGGAGGCAATCGTTGTTATCCACTCTGAACCTCGGTTCCTCCTGTGACAACGATCTGAACCATTGCAGTGACTCGGATAATTGGGGCCCGACAACCTGCCAATCCGGCCAGTGCTATCAATGAGGCAACTCCCGACAGATTTGTCAACGGCACCCTGAGGTGTTGCACTTCCACCCTTGGCCCAGCGGCTGAGGGTGGAAGAATTGACGGTCAACGGAACTTCCTCTAGCCTCCTCAATCTGCGAGAATGTCACCTGCGCCGCCACGCTGATGATGAATGGGATCACCTTGGCAAGATCACCCTATGCTCGTCTGACCCGCGTGCTCTCCGGCGCTGTCACCCGACGCGCCGGGATCGCCGCCCTGATTGCCGGCCTCACCGGCACCGCCGCCTCGTCCGTCGATGCCAGCCGCGGCGCCCAGCGTCGGCACGAGAAGATGGCGTGCCGCAGCGATCAGTCCCAGTGCACCACCAACGATGAGTGCTGCTCCGGCATCTGCAAAGCCAAGCCCGGCAGCGGCACCGAGTTCCGTTGCGTCGGCAACCACAAGAAGAAGAAGGACAACAAGAAGGCCGGACGCGACGGCGGTGCATGTGTTCCCCTCGGCGACCCATGGTTTTTGGAGGACACCTGCTGCGCTGGCCTCACCGATGGGTACGTCGATCTTTCATTGGTGTGCTGCATGGACACCGGAACGAGCTGCTCGATGGACGCCGAGTGCTGCGGCTTCAGTGGCATTGGCGGATCGACCGCCGCATGCGGCACCGTCAATCTCTCCTCGGCCTGTTGTCAGACGCTCGGGTCCCCATGCGAGACCAATACCGACTGCTGCGGGTACAACAACGGACCGGATTCGCAGGCTCAATGCACCGCCGGCACCTGCACGCCGGTCACGTAGGCCCGCCGGACCGACCGCTTGGAGAGCGCACTACGACACCAATCGTGTCTCACTATCGGTGTTCCTCACGCCGTGACAAACTGTTGTCGATCGCATCGCAACCCAACGGCGCGAAGGATCTCCTGCCTCGAGTTCCATGGCCTCTGTGTGGCCTCCGACGCATATGTCGCCTTCAGGGAGTCCAAACACGTCGTCAGGTGTATCGATGGCGGGAACGGCCTCTTGCGCCACGTCCCCAACTGGAGCGATCAACAGGCGATCGCTCGCCTCGCACGATTCGCCGACTCCTCGGTCCCTCAGCCGATCACGGCCATGCGCGACGAAAGCATCTGCAGCGCGCTCGCATCGAGCCACAGGGCACGGACATTCGCTGAGACAAATCATTGACACCTCCACCAAAGCCGCCTACGCTCTCCATGGACCGGCTGCCCTGTCGCTCCTCGCGTGAACAACACAAGGGGCAACCGTGGACGGTTCGTCGTTTGACCGAATCACCCGACATTTGGCGTTGACCACAGATCGCCGCAGCGGTCTCGTCGCACTCATCGCCACGGCTCTCGGCATCGGCGGTTCTTCCGCCGCCGAAGCCTCCCGCGGCGCCCGGCGCCGCCACGAAAGACTCACGTGTCGGAGCGAACAGTCCGAATGCACCGAGAACGAGCAGTGCTGCTCCGGCATCTGCAAGGCAAAGCCCGGTTCCGGAACCGAGTTCCGCTGCGTCCGCAAGCACAAGAACCGGGACGAAAACAAGCATCGTGACAACGGCCACAACGGTGGACCGACGGGGCCCACTGGTCCGACCGGACCAACAGGGCCAACCGGACCAACAGGTCCGACAGGGCCTTCGTGTTCCACGATTGGCGGAAGTTGCACGTTGTCGCCCGATTGCTGCAGCGGGCAGTTTCTGGTTTGCTCCACAGGGATGTGTTGCGGGGGGTACACCGCGGCCTGCACCCTCGACAGCCAATGCTGCTCAGGGTTGAGTTGCATCACCGGCTCCTGCCTCATGTAATCACCTGCAGTCAGCAGCGCTGCCACCCCTCGGCCTCCAAGCCGAGGGGTGGTTCGTGTTTCTCGCCGCTTGAGCAGAGACCGCGGCCGATAGTTGCGTCAGCGGGAAGAGCCGCGATGGTTCACGATGCTCCGTGGTCCATTTGCTCCCAGCCTGAACCGCCTACTACAATCCGCGAAGCGCCATGAGGTGCCGTTCGTCGCAAGGAGTTGCAACCATGGATGGCTCGTCCTTCGATCGAATCATTCGTCGCCTGGCGGTGACCACCTCGCGTCGCACAGGGATTGCCGTGATCGTCTCCGGGGCGATCGGGATCGTCGGGGTCTCCAGGGCTGACGCTATGCTGGAACTCCCGCCGCGCTGCCGCAATGCCGGCTCTCCCTGTCAGACCGGCGACGTCTGCTGCTCGGGCCGTTGCATCGCCAAGGCCGATGGCTCGATGCGCTGCGCCCGCACCACCTCCAACCGCAAGAAGAAGAACAAGAACGCCGGAGGCGAGACCCCGCCGCCCCAGTGCGTTGAAGAGGGTGGCGCCTGCGACATTGATGACGACTGCTGCGGATCACGTGAATGCAGCAACGGCGTTTGTGCCGCGGTGTGCAAATTCGCCGGCCAACGCTGCGCCACCGCCGACGATTGCTGCCAAGACGGACTGACGCTCACCTGCACGGCGAACCGCTGCTGCGTTGCGGAAGGGGGGTACTGCACCGCCACCTCCGAATGCTGCGGGCTCCCCTGCGTCGCCAACATCTGCACAACCTAGCCCGATCCATCGCGCCACGGCTCGGTGCCAGAAGAGGTCGGCGGCACCCAGATGCCAACCAAGATGCTCAATCCTGCGAACCAACCCACCCCTCGGTCTTCGGGCCGAGGGGTCGTGTGTTGCGCTCACCGCATGAGCGTTGTGCACCGCTGTGTTCCGGACCCGGCGCGACGTGCCACGCGTGATCATCTCTCCCGGTGGGGGAATCGCACCCGGCCCAAAGCCGTCTCGTACAATAAGACAGGCAAACGTCAAGGGTGTTCGTGGCAAGGAGTTACAGCTGTGGATGGATCATCGTTTGACTTGATCACCCGTCGTCTGGCGGTGATCACCACTCGTCGAGGCGGTGTCGCCGCCCTCCTCGCCGGGTCGCTCGGCATCGCTCGCATTTCCACCGCCGACGCCCACCGCGGCGCCGGCCAGCGCCATGAGAAACTCGCCTGCCGCAACGATCAGTCTGAGTGCACCGCCAACGACCAGTGCTGCTCCGGCATCTGCAAAGCCAAGCCCGGCTCCGGCACCGAGTTCCGCTGCGTCGGCAAGCGTAAGAAGCAGGACAAGAACGACCACGACCGTGGAAACGGTGGCGACCCAGGTCCCACATGTTAAACTGAGCATGGCTTCTGTGTGTTGAATGGCGGCTGCTGCAGCACGCTCCTCTGCAGTTCCGCCGAGGAAGGCGGCGAGGGCATGTGCGAATTTTGCATCTCTGATGGCAACTACGGATGCGAGACCAGCGAAAACTGCTGCTCCAATTTCAGCAATCCCGGCTCATTCGTGTGCGAAAACGGCCGTTGCGTCCGCTAGGCTCCCCATCATCTTCGTCCGGACAGCAGGAAGGGGTCGGCGCGATGCCGGCCCCATTCCTGTGGTCCTTGCTACACACTGCCACTTCCGTCCTCACATCGCTCCGAAGATCCTATATGCTTGTTCGCAAGTATGCAGATTGATTGTTCACACTGCGAGGAGTTGCTGTGGAACGCAGGCGCTTGTTTATTCCGATGTTGCTCCTGGTCATGCTGGCCGTGATCGCCACGCCGACGATGGGCGAGGCCCGCGGCAAGAACCGTTGCACCATCACCGGCACCGCCGGCCCGGACACCCTCATCGGCACCAGCAAGCGCGATGTCATCTGCGGTCTCGCTGGCGATGACATCTTGATCGGCCTCGGCGGCAATGACTTCCTCATCGGCGGTCCCGGCAAGGATCTCCTCTATGGCGGGGATGTCGCCGCGGTTGCACCGCGCGGTGCCGCCATCAACGACGGTGCGGACACCCTCAGGGGTGGCGAGAACGACGACCAACTCGACGGTGGCACCGGCAACGACGTGATCGACGGCAATTCCGGTGACGACGCCCTCGACGGCGGCCCCGGCAACGACGACCTCAACGGCAACGCCGGCGACGACTCCCTCGAAGGCGGGCCGGGAGACGACGATCTCGACGGCGGCGCCGGCACGAATGTCTGCGACGACCCCAATGCCATCCCCACTGGCTTCGGCTGCCTCGTCGACCGACCGGAGGAGGGCGCGACCCTCGACTACCCGACCACCGCGCAGGCCGGGGAGACGGTGACCCTCCGCTTCTCCCTCCCTGCCGAGAACGAACCGGAGTACGTCGTCCTCTGGGTGCACGATGGCAACCACTTTCTGAGCTCTTGCGCTGGCGTCGAGATGGCGGCGATTCCCGCGGTCACCACCCGCCTCGCGTGGGAGACCAGTTGCACCTTGCCGACGCCCGCCCCCGATCGCACGTACTCCATCTGGATCAGCACCATCCGTGAGCGCGGCGTCACCAGCTACGCCGAATACGGGGCGATCTCCGTCACCGGCACCAGTGACGACAGCACTCCCCCGATCCTCACCCCAGCAGGCGCCTCGGTCGACGGTTCGACCCTGACCTTGCGCATCGACGTCCAAGAGGAGACGAGTCTCGCCTTCGCCTGGTTGCTCGTCCGCTATCCCGCGGAGCGCGTCTATGAGGGGTGGATGTGTGACACCAGCTTCGACGCCCCCGGGCCCGGTGAGCAGCTCGTCCGCACCTGCGAGATTCCCAGCGATGTCTCCGCCGGCACCTTCAACGTCCTGGTTTGGGCAGGTGACACCTTGGACAACCGCACCGTCGAGTTCTGGACCCTGAACCTCGACGGGGCCGGCGGCGCGACGCTCACCCGGTAACTCCCGATCCCGAACACGGCACAGGACGAGGGACGGCCTGCCAGCCGTCCCTCTCGCGTTTTACCGCTTGCCATGCAAGGAGCCTAGTCGGCGACCGCCGCCACCCGCGCCGGCCCGACGACCGCCACCAACGCCGCCCGCAGCGTCTCCACCGCCTGGTCGAGCGCCGACTCGCTGATCACCAGCGGCGGCTGGAACCGGATCACGTTCCCCGCCTGTCCGCCGACCCCGACCAACACCCCCTGCTCGCGGCAGAACTTGCGGATCGCCGCCGCCTCGGTGTTCGCCGGCTCCTTCGTCTTCCGATCCCGCACCAACTCCACTCCGAGCATCAGCCCGAGGCCGCGGACTTCACCGATCACCGGGAACTCCTCCTGCAGCCCGCGCAGCTGGTCGAGCGTGCGCGCGCCCTTCCGCATCGACTGGCCGGGGAGGTCCTCCTCCTCCATCACCTGGAGGGTCGCCAGCGCCGCGGCGCAGCTCACCGGGTTGCCGCCAAAGGTGCTCAGGTGCTCACCCGGCCGCAGGCAATCCGCGATCTCCGGCTTGGCGATCGTCGCCGCCAGCGGGAAGCCGTCCGCGATGCCCTTCGCCGCGACCATGATGTCCGGCTCCACGCCGAACTGCTCGATCGCGAACAACGAGCCGCAGCGACCATACCCGCTCTGCACCTCGTCGCAGATGAACAGGATGCCGTGGCGGTCGAGGATCTCCTTCACCCGCTGGAAGTACGACGCCGGCGGGATGATGATGCCGCCCTCGCCCCACACCGTCTCCGAGACGAACGCGGCGACGTCGCCCGCGGTCTGATACTGGATCGCCCACTCGATCGCCTCAGCGCAGCGCTCCGCCACCTCCTCGGGATCCTCGGTGCGGAACGGATTGCGATACGTGTACGGCACCGGCGCGAACGCCACCCCCGGGATGTACGGTCCGCCGCGCGTCTTCCGCGCCTTGTTGCCGGTGATCGCCAGCGTCGCGTTGGTCCGACCGTGGAAGCTGTGCGTCAGGGTGATGAACTCGTGCCGGCCGGTGAACGCCTTGGCGAGACGCATCGCCGTCTCGATCCCCTCGGCTCCGGAGTTGCCGAAGAAGGTCTTCTGCAATCGCCCCGGCGAAACCCGCGCCAGGTTCTCTGCCAGCTCGCCCACCACCGGGATGTTGTAGATGTACGTCGCTCCATGCACGAGATGATCCATCTGCGCCTTGGCGGCGGCGATCACCTTCGGGTGCCGATGCCCCGCGTTGTTCACCGCGATCCCGGCGAAGCAGTCGATGTACTCCGTGCCATCCTGGTCCCAGATCGTCGCCCCCTCGGCCTTGCCGATCGCGATCGGCTCGATCGCCGCGACGAAGCTGGTGTTCACATAGTCCTTGTACCGCTGCAGGGTGAGATCGTGCGCCGACATCGCAACTCCTTTGCTCTCGCGCCCGAAACGGGCGGCACGGTCCATCAACATGACCCGGAAATTGTAGTCCCCCGCGCGGAATCTCCGCGCATCCCGGCAAACAGCACGGCCCGGGAATCACCCCGGGCCGTGAAACCGCCTTCTCCGTTACGGAAGAGGGATGAACTCACACCCTGCGTCGTATTGCTCGCACCCGGACATCGCGGCCGTGATCCACAGCTCGGAGCTGTCCGGCATCACCGCCACCCCCCACGGATCGCCAAACGTCCCGGCCACCGACTGGTTGTGCCAGCTGTTGCTCAGCACCGACGGCCGCGACCAGATCGACACGCGTTGGTTGCCGTAATCCGAAACATACACCGTGAGGTTGTCCGCAGACACATCGACGTCGATCGGGCCTGCGAGTTCGCCCCATCCGGTGCCGACCCTCCCGAACGACGTGGCGAGCCCCTCGCCCCACACCCACACCTCAACCACGCTGGTCACCACGTTGGTGATGTAGACCGTCAACTCATCCTCTGAACCCGCGATGCCGCTGTACCCGAAGCCGTTGCCCGAACCCTCGGTGCTGTAGAAGCTGAATGGCACGCTGGTGTTCGCCCGGGTGAAGCTCGTCACCATGTTGGTCGCGTAGTTGGTGACCAGCATCACCAGTTGGTTCTGGGAAACCGCGCAATTCATCGGCTGGTTCAACGTGTTGTGGGTCACATCCGTCTGCCACACCCAGCTCGTGGACGCGATGGAGTTGCGCGACCAGATCTTGACCTCATTCGCACCGGTGTCGACCACGTAGGCCGTGAGTCCGTCCGCGGAGACGGCGATGCCATTCGGACTGGTGAAATTCCACGGGCTGTTCCCCAACGCGCCGAAGCTCGAATACTCCACCCAGTTCGAGCCGACGTCAGGTCGCACGAACTCGAGCACCGTCCCGAGATCACTGCTCACGATGTAGAGGTGCAACCCGTCGCTGGAAACAGCGATGCCCTTCGTGCTGGAGAAACTCTGGCTCGCGGGCGAGTCAACGTTGATGTTCCAATACGGGACGGAGCAGACCCCGTCGCAGCAGAGCGTCGTCGCCCCGTCGCAGACCATGCAGATCTCGCCGTGGACACCGCACTGCTGCTCGTCCTGTTCCTGGGTGATGCACTCGTCGCCGTCGCAGCAGCCGTCGCAGTTCCCGAAGTAACACGCCGGGACCGGACCACAGACACCGTCGAGGCAGATCCCGCTGCAGCAGTTCGCGTCCACCGCGCACGCCTCACCCGAGGCGATGCAGTAGCAGCGTCCGCTCTTCCAATGCCGATTGCCATGCTTCTTGTTCTTGCGATGGCGCTGCTGGGTCTGCTTCTCACAGAGCCCGGTGCAGCAATCGCCGTTGGTGCGGCACTGGTTGGCCTTCTTCGAGCCATCACCACACGGGCGCTTCGTCGGTTCGGGGCTGGGACCAAATCCTTCCGTCTGAACCCGCTTCGCCTCGGCGATCTCCGGCGCGACCCGCGCCCCGAGCAGCACGGCGACCGCCGCCCCGAGTCCGCGCCGACGCGTCGTCGCCGCACTCAGCGCCTTGGCGGCTGCATCAAACCGAGTCTGGTCCATCATTCCTCCCCTGCCCGTCAGCCCGCCCGCTGTGCAGCTCCTCTGCCGGCCGTCGGCCACGGTGATCACCACCCCACCGACGCACCTGCTTCACGTCATTGCCCCGCGCCCGTTGAACCCGGGCGTGGCCGAAACAGCGGTCGCGGCCAGGCTCACATGATGGTTGGGTAACACCCAGCGACCAACTGTTCCACCACGTTGGTGTTGAACGAGGTGATCCACAGCTCCGAACTGTTGGGCAGCACC
>JAPOLF010000091.1 GCA_029977305.1 bacterium
GGTCCGTGGACCCTTTCGGTTCGGGAGGTGAAGGCCGACCCGTCGGAGTCGTTGGTGCCTTCTGCTCTGATCTACGCCGGCTGGGGCGAATCGGTTTCATCCGGATCTCCGGCGGATGTTTCGGGGACTGATGGGCCCCCGAAGATGCCCGGCGGTTCCTCGCCGGGAAGCACCCACTTGCGGCGCATGCCATCGTAATAGCGGCCGTCGGCGCGACGGGCAACCTCGGGGATGTCCGGCTTGAGCGGTGGCAGCGGCCGCAGGCTGAGGAGGCGATCGTAAGGTTCGACCCAGACCTCCCACTCGCGATCGGTGAGGGCATCGAGGATCTTGCCGGCGAGGGTGCATCCGTCGCGGCCGGTCTTCGGCACCGAGGCGATGGCAACGACTTGTTCGAGCATGGAGGTGGTGGTGACGTGATCGAACCGGGCGTCGGTCCGATGCGCGGCGATGAAGAGGGTGCGGGCGCGGTTGAGGGCGTCGGCACGGGTCTCCGGGGTGACGATCGGAGCGCCGGATGAGCGGAGCGGTGTGACCATGGGTGGGACCTCCCGGTCAGCGGGGCACCCGGCCCCGCTGCGGCGATGTCCCTACCGGTCGGCGCTCTGGCGCTCCGGGACGATTAGATCGTATGTTCTATTCCCGCTGTTGTCAACCGAGGCGGACGGGAATCTCCTCGGTGGCCCGGAGGAGGAAGCCGACGCGGTAGCGGATGGCGTCGCGGGGGGCGGCGAGGCTGATGTTCGGGAATGCGGCGAAGAGCGAGGTGAGCGCGATCTGGCCCTCGAGGCGAGCGAGTGGCATGCCGAGACAGACGTGGATGCCTTGGCCGAAGGCGACGTGCCGGGTTGGCTCGCGGGTGATGTCGAGGCGGGCGGGATCGCCGGTGAAGGCGGGGTCGCGATCGGCTGAGGCGAGAATCGGCATCACCTGATCGCCCTTGCGGAATTGGACGCCAGCGAATTCGGTGTCCTCGCGGACCCAGCGCGGGAGTGAAGCCTCGACCGGGCCGGTGTAGCGAAGGAGTTCCTCGACGGCGTTCTTGGCGAGATCGGGGCGGCTGCGAAAGAGCGCGAGTTGGTCCGGGTGATCGAGAAGCGCGAGCAAGCTGTTGCCGATGAGGTTCACGGTGGTCTCGTGGCCGGCAACGATCAGGATGAAGATCATCCCCACGAGTTCCTGTTCGGTGAGGCGGTCCCCTGCTTCCTCGGCTTGGACGAGCAGGCTGACGAGATCGTCGCCGGGGTTGGCGCGCTTCTCGGCGATGAGTTCGCGGACGTAGCGAACAAAGGCGAGGAGGCGGGCATTGACCCCCATGTCGCCGGGGGTCATCGGGTTGAACTCGACGGCGGCATTGGACCAATCGCGGAAGGCATCGCGCATGGACATCGGGATGCCGAGCATCTCAACGATGACCTGCAACGGGAGGGGGAACGCGAAGGTGCTGAGGAGATCCACGACGCCGCCGTTGGCCTCCGCCTGCAGGCGCATGTCGGCGATGCGCTCGTCGGTGATCTGCTGGATGCGGGGGCGGAGTGCCTCGACGTAGCGCGGGGTGAAACCCTTGGAGACGAGCGAGCGGAGACGGATGTGATCGGGCGGGTCGACGCCGAGAAGGTTGCGGCCGATCGATTCGTCGACCTCGATCACCGCGGCGAATTGCTCGGGGGTGAGGTGGGTGTGGAGGGCGGCATAGCGCTGTTCGAGGACCTCAGGGGGGAAGATCGTGGTGGGGTCATTCGAGAAGCGGGCGTGATCGCGGAGGACGGCGACGACATCGTCGTAGCGGGTGAGGAACCACATGGTGCTGCCATCTTGGAGCGGCATGGAGCTGACCGGCTGGGTTGTGCGCAGGTGGTCGTAGATCGGGTAGGCCTGGGGTTTGAAGCCGGGGTCGACGAAGAGGCCGGCGGCGGGTGAGACGTCGGGAGGCATGGCAGACATCGGGAGGGACCTTTCTCGCGCCAGGGAGGCGCAAAGGGGGGCACCGGGCATAGCGGCACCGACTGGGAAGTTGTGGGGGGAAGGATAGCCGACGGACATGGCAACGCCCCGACCGGAGACCGGTCGGGGCGTTTGTCGGTCCCTGCTTGCGCAGGATCCGTCAGGATTTAGCTGACGAACGCGACGTTGTAGTCGCCGCCCGAGGCGTCGGAGATGGCGGTGCCGCCACCAGCCGAAGCGCCGATGTTGGCGGTGTTGGCAATCGCGCCACCGTCAACGGAAACGGCACCCATGGTGTCGCCAACGCCGATGGCGCTGCCGACGTTGCTGCCGGTGTTGAGGTCGCCGGTGGCAACCGCGCCGCCGTTGGCCGAAGCCGCCGCGCCACCACCATTACCGGCGGCAGCAGTCTCCTGAGCGAACAGGAAGTCCATTGTTCATCCCTCCCTAAAAGGACGAGAGCGTGCTGCCCTCCCCGGGCAGATGTGAGGACGATAGCACGGGGGGTGAAATTTGTCGACAGTGGATGTGCGGCCCAACCACCAAAAGTACCGGTTTCGACGCTTTCATCGGGAAAAATCGGTCGCTGGTGTGCGGCCGATGGGGCCGCCGCCCGAGATCGGCGGCTGCCGAGGACGGGGTGCTATGCTCCGCCGCAGCGTGCGATTCACCAGTTGCAGGGCGTGTTCTCGAGGCCAATCGACGGGGGAAGAGATGCGCAACGTGGTTGGTGACCGGCGAACGGTGCTGGCGTGGATCGTCGCATCGGTGTCGGCGTTCGCGATCGCCATTCGCGGAGAGCGATCGACCCAACAGGCCATCGCGAGGCGAGCGGCGGACCGACGGGTTGGCCCCGCGCTGACCTGCGGCGACACCCCGCGACGCAACAAGTGCAAGCGCAGCCGCGATTGCTGCAGTGGGCTCTGCGACAAGCCATCGAAGCGGTGCACCTATCGTGAATCCGGAGAGCCCTGTGCGCGGAACGCGGAGTGCTTGCCGCCGTTGCAGTGCGTGAGCGGGTTCTGCGCAGCACCTCCAGCGGCGACCCCGACGCCGGTGCCGACGGAGACAGCAACCCCGACAGCAACGGCGACTCCAGCGGCAACCGCCACCCCAGACCCGTGCTTGGCGCCGGGTGTGGGCGTTCTGCAGGCAGCAATCGACGCGGCGAACAGCGGCGACGCGATCTGTTTGCGCGCAGGGACGTTCACCGCGAGCAGCGGCAACTACCTCGCCGTCATCACCAAGAACCTGACGATCATCGGGGCGAGTGAGGCGACGACGATTCTGGACGGTGAACAGCTGCGATCCGGATTTCTGATCGGGGAGACCGATTACTCGTCGCAGATCACGGTGGGGCTGGAGAACCTGACCGTTCGGAACGGGAGGGCGTATCACGGGGCGGGTGGGATGTACATCTTCGGGCGATCGGGGATGACCGTGACCCTGACGCGTGTCACCGTGAAGGACGGCATCGTTGGCAGCGGGATCTGGATCGACGAGGGAGCCTATGGGCAACCGACCACCAGCTTCACCCGGGTGACGGTGACCAACAACGACACCCGCCCCACCTCCACCCGTGGGGGCGGCATCGTCGCCTACGGTAACCTGACGATGGTCAACTGCGACATCACCAACAACCACGTGAGGAGCGAGGGCGGCGGTCTGTCGCTCATGACGGGTGCGACGGTGACGATGACGGGCGGCTCCATCAGCGGGAATACCGCACACGAGTACGCGCCGGGGAGCTATGGGAATGGTGGAGGGTTTGTGCTCTTCAGCAGCTCCGCGAGTTTCACCGCGACCAATGTGACGATGTCCAACAACGTGGCGGAGGGCCGGGGCGGGCTTGGGGCCGTGCCTTCGAGCAGCAGTACGTTGTCGCTCAACTCCTGCACGATCAGCGGGAACACCGCGGGAACGGGTTGCGATTGCGTCTACCAGGGATGGGACACGAGCTGCAACAGCAGTTACTGCGGGTAGGGGTAACGGCCGCCGGCCTCGATCGCGGGTCAATTGCGAGAGACAACCTCGGTGGTGCTTGCCACACCCCCCTACCCTCACTTCATCGCTGCGACGCGTAGGAACTCGTCCGCGCTTATGGGCCCCAGTCTGGGCTCCCGGGCCTTACGTGGCAATCCTCTCGGAAAGCGCAGAGAATCCCGGGACGTGACCACCCGGGAGTCTGAGCGTGTCGTCGAGTCGTCCGCGCAGTTACAACGCCCTCCGGCATCGGGACTACCGCGTGCTGTGGCTGGCGGAGATCGCCTCGATGAGCGGCTCGCAGATGATGCGGGTGGCGATCGCGTGGCAGATCTTCGAGCTGACGCGGAACCCGCTGAACCTCGGGTATCTCGGGTTGGCGCGATTCGTGCCGCTGGTGCTCTTCGGGTTGTGGGGGGGCGTGATCGCCGACCGCGGGGATCGGCGACGAACGCTGATGGTGGCGCAGTTGCTATTGATGCTGACCTCGCTAGCGCTGGTTGGATTGACGGTGACGGGGACGATCACGGCGCCGGCGATCTATCTGCTCACCGCGCTGTCGGCCACGTTCGGCGCGGTGGCGAATCCGACGCGGCAGTCGTTGATCCCGGCGATCGTGCCGCTGCGGGACCTGCCGGGTGCGATGGCGATGAACGGTCTCGCGTTCCAGGTGGGCGGGGTGCTGGGGCCGGCACTCGGGGGCATCCTGATCGGGCTGTTCGGGGTGGTGCCGCTGTACGTGTTTGACGCGGTCACATTCCTGTTGGTCGCAATTGCCTTGGCGACGATGCGTTCTCGCCCCGTGATACCGGATTCGCTGTCGCGCGGGATGCAGGCGGTGAAGGAGGGGCTGCGGTTCCTGTGGGCGACGCCGATCCTGCTCGGGATCATGGTGCTCGATTTCGTGGCGACGTTCTTCGGGTTCAACAGCGTGCTGATGCCGATCTTCGCGGACGAGGTGTTGGGGGGTGGGCCGCAGACGCTCGGGCTGCTGTTGGCGGCGCCGGCGATCGGCGCGGTGGTGGGCAGCACGGTGATGGCGGGGATCCGGCTGCCGGATCGGGCCGGGCGGGGAGTGTTGCTCGCGATCGCGGTGTACGGGGTGTGCATTCTCGGGTTCGGATTGAGCACGGTGCTGGTGGTCTCGCTGCTCTTCCTCGCCGGAAGCGGCGCGGCCGATGCGGTGAGCATGGCGTTCCGGCACACGATCCGGAACGAGGTGACGCCATCGGACTTGCGGGGGCGGATCGCGGCGGCCTATTCGACGTTCGCGATCGGGGGGCCGCAACTCGGGGAGTTTGAGGCCGGTGTGCTGGCGGCGTTGATCGGGGCGCCGATGGCGGTGGCGGTCGGGGGTGTCGGGGTGTTGGCGTCAGTGGCCACCGTGTGGCTGAAAGTGCCGACAATTGCCCGGTACTCGACGTGGAAAGACGAGACGTTGCTCGAGGCGGCGATCGAACCGGAGAAGTGAGCGTTTTCACGTCCAGCGCGAACAGCATGCATCCTCGGGCACACGCCAACGGCCTCTTATCCCATGGGGAAGAGGAGACCGTTGAGAGACGACGAACGTGCTAACGCACGAGTGACCGACTAGGTGTACTGCCAGACGGAGACCCACTCGTTCGACGGATCCTCGATGTAGAGCTTCCCATTCGACATCCCGAGGTCAAATGGGTTCGAGAAGCCGTTCGCTGATGCCGAGCGGTAGCCAAAGTTGACGGTGTTGGTCCAGGTGGTGCTCACGGTGGTGGGTCTGGTCCAGACCGCGATGCGGTAGTTGCTGGCATCAGTGATGTAGACCGTCAAGCCGTCCGCTGAGGGAAGCGCAAAGCATGGGGTGCCCAGCTGACCGATGCCGCTGCCGGCAGCACCGAATTGCGTGGTCAGCGTCCACGATGTGCTCGAAGCATTCGGACGGTTCCACACCGTCACCTTGTTCCCGTAGTAACTGGGAGCGAAGAACGTCAATCCGTCGCTGGAGATGTGGCCACCCGTCGGCCAGCTGAAATCGGAGCTCGACCCGAAATTCACCAGGTGGGTCCAGGAATTGCTCGAGGTGGATGGTCGGCTCCAGACGTTGATGCGACTGTTGCGAGTGTCGCTCACGTACGCTTCCAAGCCATTGGGGCTGATACTGATGTGTGACGGATGGTAGAACGCGTTCGCGTCGAACGCCTCGATGAAGCCGCCCCATGCCCAGGCGTCCGCCGTGCTGGCTCGCGTCCAGTAATACACTCGGTTCTCGTATTGACTGACCACGAACAGGACCAGTTGATCTGGCGACAGGGTGACTCCCCACGGGTTATTGAAAAACTGCTGGACAAGCGTCTGGGAATGGGCCCACGTGTTCGTGGAGGTGGACGCACGCGTCCAGATTGTCAGGCCCTGGAGGTCGGTGCTTGTGAGGAACATGGTCAAGCCATCGTTGCTCAGGTGCAATCCCCTGCCGCCGTAGTTGGTCGTGCTCACCATCGTCGAGACGGTGGTCAAGTTGCTCCACACGGGGAGAGGCGTTGGTGTCGGAGTGGAGGTTGGCGTAGCGGTCGGGGTAGCTGTCCCAATTGGAGTGTTGGTGTTAGTTGCGGTCGGGGTCGCGGTCGGTTCAGGGGTAGTGGTGGCGGTGCTCGTGGAGGTTGGAGTGGCGGTCGGCCCGGTGGGGGTGGAGGTCGGCGGAAGGGTGCAGACTGCGTCGATGCAGAGTCGGCTGCCGCGGCATTGGCGATCACTATTGCATGTTTCGCCGAGTGCCTTGTATCTGCATCGCCGAATGTCGCGATCACAGTAATCCGTGCAGCAATCGCGATTCTTTGTGCACTTGTTCTGCTCCGGATCATCGGTGCAGGGCCCCTCGACCGCGGCACCGTCCTTCCGGCGATTCTTTCGGCGACGCCGGGCGTCGACATCCTCCTCGTCCCACAGCGCGCGAAACATCCCGGCGACGCCGACGGCGCCGGCGGCACAAGCTGCGGCAATGGCACGACGGTTTGGAAGTGGCAATTTCATCCGCACATCCTCCTCGTAAGACTTGGGGCGGATGTTAGTAGAGCGCGGATTGCAGGGAAAGTCGTTTCGCACCACAGAATTGCCACGGAATCGTCGTTACCCGCGTATGTACATGGGGCACGACCCCGCCGTCGAACGGGAGTAACGACCTCGACGCGGCGCGGGATCGGTTTTTACTCCACCGGCGCCAACGATGACGCCGCCACGTATCCCGTGACCACTTGTCCGCTTGAGCCGAGCGTCACCGGCCACCACACCGTGATGCCGTCGGAGACCGGGGGTTCGCCGAGGACGAGGCGGGTGTTGGCGCCGAGTTCGCCGATGGGTTGGGCATCGGCACGGGGTTCGGCGCGGACGACCAGCGGCTGGGTGATGACGATCGCGGTACCTCCGCCATGGAGGGTGGGGACACTCGGTCCGCTGAATGGCGGGACGCCATCGCCGTTCACCAACAGGAGTACGAGCACCAAGAGGTTGAGACCAAGCGCGACGCCAACGGCGCGCCAAAGCCACGTGGTGATCGTGCCGTGGTTGATGGTGGGCGCTGCGGGGTGCGAGGAAGACGCGGAGGTGGCCGGGGGAGCGCCGCCGGCGAGGCGTTGACGCTGCGGTGCTGGGGGGATGATGGGTCGGGCAGTCTGATGCTGCGCTGCGGGTTGGACCGGGAGCTTGGGCGCCTGGATCCACTGGCGATCGATGGGTTGGTGCTCGAGCGGGGGGAGATCACGGGCGAGGGCGGGGGTGTCGAGGCGGCCTTGCTCGAATTCGCCTTCGACCCCCATGCGGAACATGCGGGCGAGGGTTTCGATGTCGCCATAGCGGGAGGAGGGATTGGGGGCGAGGGCGTAGCGGAGGACATCGTCGACCCACGGTGGGAGCCCGAGATTCGGGCGGAGCCGGGTGGGATCGATGGGGGCAGTTGAGCGACGGGCGGTGCGGAGTTCGGCGACGGTCGGGGTGCCGTCGCGGGAGATGTGTGGAGGCGTGGCAGTGAGCGCCTCGTAGATGATGCAGCCGAGGGCGTAGATGTCGGTCTGGGGGGTGACGGTGCCTC
>JAPOLF010000092.1 GCA_029977305.1 bacterium
GCGGTGGTTCGGCTGATGGCCGATCCGCCGCAGTCGGTTCAGGGGTTGACTGAGCGATTCATCGAGGAGATCTGATTCCGTGGCGACGATCACCGCACTTCGGGCGATGGAGATTCTTGACAGCCGCGGACGGCCTACGGTGCAGTCAACCTGCACGCTGGCGAGCGGCGCATCAGGGACGGTGCAGGTACCGTCTGGTGCATCGACGGGGGCGGCAGAAGCGTTGGAGTTGCGGGACGGGGATCCGCGCCGCTATGGCGGCCTCGGGGTGCGGAAGGCCGTTGGGCATGTCGCCGGTGAGCTGCGATTCGCGCTGGCCGGGCAATCGTTCAACTCACAGGAGGATCTCGATCGGCGGCTGATCGCACTCGATGGCACCGCCAACAAGTCACGGTTGGTGGCTAACGCCGTGTTGGCGGTGTCGCTTTCCTATGCGCGGGCGTGTGCGGCGGAAGCTGGGGTGCCGCTCTATCGGCATTTGGCGGCGGCATTCGGGATGGAGGTTCCGCAGCGGTTGCCGCGGCCGACGATCAACCTGTTCAGCGGCGGTAAGCACGCGGGTGGGCAGGTCTCGATTCAGGATGTGTTGGTGGTTCCGCTCGCGGCACGCACGATGGACGAGGCGATGGCGACCACTTACGCCGTCTTCCAAGCGGCGGCCAAGCAGACGAAGGACCGCTTCGGGATGCGGACGTTGGTGGCGGATGAGGGCGGATTGGCGCCGGATTTCGATTCGCCGGAAGCGATGATCGCGGCCGGGGTGGAGGCGATCACCGGGGCGGGATTCACGCCGGGGGTGGATGTCGCGCTGGCGGTGGATGTGGCCTCGAGTCATTTCTTCATCGAGGGGACGTATCACCCGGGTGGAGCTCCGGTGGATGCGGAGGGGATGGTCGAGCGGGTGGCGAGCTGGGCGTCCGCGTATCCGGTGATCTCGATCGAGGATGGCTTGGCCGAGGATGACTGGGCGCATTGGCCGATGCTGCGGGAGAGGTTGCAGGGCAAGACACTGGTGCTCGGGGATGATTTCCTGACCACCAATCCGGAGCGCATTCGCCGCGCGATCCGCGAGAGGTGCGCGAATGCGCTGCTCCTGAAGGTCAATCAGATCGGGACCCTGACCGAGGCGGCGGAAGCCAATACCTTGGCTCGCGCGGCGGGCTGGGCAGTCACCGTGAGCGCGCGCAGCGGAGAGACCGAAGACGACTGGTTGGCGGATCTGGCGGTCGCGTGGGGCGGGGACCAGATCAAGATCGGGTCGATCACGCGATCGGAGCGCTTGGCGAAATACAACAGGTTGCTGGAGATCGAAGCGGAGACGGGCTGGCCACTCGCTCCGTGGCCGACGTTGACCTAGAGCCCGAAGCCGAAATTGAGCGCGGTCAGCGCGAAGATGTCGCACGCCTCTTGCAGGGATTTGAGGCTGACGTACTCGTTCGGGCCGTGGGCGAGCGGCAGCATGCCGGGGCCCCAAGCGGCGAGGGTCGGGACGCCTCCGATGAAGTGGAACGGCCACGCGTCGCTCGCGCCGGGGAAGAACGCGAGGGGTGGCTCGGCGCCGAGAACGGCGATCGAGGCATCCAGGAGTGCGGTGACCATCGGGTGATCGGCGCTGACCTCGGTGGGATCGATCCAGCCGAGGGTGGGATGGAATTCCCATGTCACGGTGGCGCCGGGGACTTCCGGTCGGAGTTTCTCGAGGGCAGTGTCGATGTCGCGGCCGAGTTGGGCTTTGGTCATGCCGGGAGTGGTGCGGATGTCGGACCAGAACTCGGCGTGTCCGGCGAGGACGCCGTAGCCCACCCCTCCCTCGCAACGGACCCCGATGTTGATCGTCGGACCGGTGGGGCAGAGCGGATGGGGCGGAAAGGCCGGGCGGAGTTCGCGGCGGAGTCCGGTCATCACCTTGGCCATGGCTTCGACTGCGCTGACGGTCGGGAGTTGGTCTGAGATCGAGGAGTGGGTTTGGGTGCCGGTGACCATCACGCGGAAGCCGCTGAATCCTCGGGAGACGACGCGGACAGCATCCCAATCCTCATGCACGCCGGCGGGCTCGCCGAGGAGGATCGCATCGATGCCGCGGATCGCACCGATCTCGGTGAGGTACTTGGCGCCGAGGTGACTTCCATATTCCTCATCGGCGGTGAAGAGCAGCGTGAGCGATCCGGCGGCGCGATCGGCCACGGATTGGAACGCGGCGGCGGCGAGGATCATCGCGGCGCAGGCGCCCTTCATGTCGGTGGAGCCGAGGCCGTACATCTTGCCGTCGATGGTGGTGGGGACGAACGGGTCGGTGCGCCATTCGGCTGCGGCCTCGCCGACGGGCTTGGTGTCGAGGTGGCCGCACAGGGCGAGGTGCGGACCGGGATTCGCGGCGGTGATGCGGACGACGAGGTTCGGGCGGTGCGGTTCCTTGGCGAGGATCTCTGGCGCCGGGAGGCCATAGTGGGCCAGTGCGGCGGTGACCACGGCGGCAGGTGCGGTTTCGTCACCGGGCAGATTCGGACTGGGGGCGGCGACGAGGCGCTCGGTGAGAGCGATGACCTCGTGGCGGTGGGCATCAAGGAAGGTGCGCATCTCTGCGGCGAGGTCGAGTCGGTTGGTGGTCATCCGAACCTCCGAGGGCATGGGCGAATGCTTGCGAGATCAAACCACACCTCAGCCCCGGCGGTGGCGTCAGTCAGCGAGGACCGACGCGGCAGCGGGTTCGAAACAGGCGGTGGCAGCTTGGCCGACCGCAAGGGATTCGGCACCGCTGGCGATGTTCTGGCGATGCACGGCGATGGATTGGTCACCGGGGAGGGCGATCACCACCTGCGTGTGAGTGCCGAGGTAGATGAGTTCGGTGATGGTGCCGGAGACGCAGTTCATCGTCGGCGGAACGGTGGGGAGATCGGTGGAGAGGACCACCTTTTCCGGGCGGACGGCGACGGTGAGGGTACCGGTGGTGGGGAGATCCTCGGGCGCGGTGGCGCGGATGGATGTGCCATCGGGCAGCGTGCAGATGACGAGCGCGCCATCGGGTTGGACCGCGGTGACAGCGAGGAAGTTCGTCTGGCCGATGAAGTCGGCGACGAAGCGGGTGCGCGGGTGCTCGTAGATGTCCTCGGGTGATCCGAGTTGCAGGATGCGGCCCTCGCTCATGACCGCGATGCGGTCCGACATGGTGAGGGCTTCCTCTTGGTCGTGGGTGACGTAGATGAAGGTGGCACCGACCTCGTGGTTGAGTTGCTTCAGTTCGAGTTGCATCGCCTTGCGGAGTTTGAGATCGAGCGCGCCGAGGGGTTCGTCGAGGAGAAGCACCTGCGGCCGATTGACCAGCGCTCGAGCGAGGGCGACGCGTTGCTGCTGACCGCCGGAGAGCTCACTGGGTTTGCGGTTCTCGACATGGGGCAGGCGCACGAGTTCGAGGGCCTCACCGACGCGCTTGGTGCGCTCCGGCTTGGGGACACCCGACATCTCGAGTCCGTAGGCGATGTTCTGGCCGACGGTGAGATGGGGGAAGAGGGCGTAACTCTGGAAGACAGTGTTCACGGGGCGCTTGTGGGGTGGAAGGTTGGTCATCGATTGGCCGCCGATGCGGATCTCCCCGGCCGAGGGGAGTTCGAAGCCGCCGATCATGCGGAGGGTCGTGGTCTTGCCGCACCCCGAGGGGCCGAGCAGCGTGAGGAACTCGCCGCGCCCGACAGTGAGGTCGATGCCGGCGACGGCGACGAAATCGCCGAACGACTTGCGCACTCCGCGGAGTTCGACGCTCGGAGCTGATGAGTGGTCGGGGGCAGCGGACATCGGCACACCTGTTCCTGACATTTAGAAGATCCGTTGGCCGGAGCGGCGGAGGATCGCGGCGGCGAGGAGCACGAGCGCGAGCGAGGTGAGGATGATGATGGTCGCGGTGGCGTTGATCTCCGGGGAGATGCCCATGCGAAGTCGTCCCCAGATCAGCAGTGGCAAGGTCTTGTCACGACCGGTGAGGAAGAAGGTGACGATGATCTCGTCGAAGGAGAGCGTGAAGGAGAGGATGGCGCCGGCGACGATTGCCGGGCGGACGAGCGGAAAGGTGATGCGGCGGAAGGTCTGCACCGGAGTTGCCCCGAGATCGAGCGAGGCCTCGTCGAGCGAGCGCGGGAGTTGGCTGAGTCGGGCGGCGACGTTGTTGACCACGAGCACGGTGCAGAAGGTGGCGTGGCCGATGATGATCGTCCATTTCGAGAGGGGAAACGCCATGAGGGAGAAGAAGGAGAGCATCGCGACGCCGGTGACGATGCCGGGGAGGACGATCGGGAGGCCGATGGCGAATCGCACCGCGGCCTTGGCCCGGAAGCGATAGCGATCGAGGGCGTAGGCGGTCAGGGTGCCGAGCACCACGGCGATCGCGGCGGCGACGAGGCCGACGAAGACCGAGAGGCGGATCGCGTCCCAGATGTCGCTGTCGTGGAAGAGCTCTTCGTACCAACGGAGCGAGAAGCCCTTGATGGGCCACTTGTTGACCTTGGTGGAACTGAAGGAATAGAGGATGACGACGACGAGCGGCAGGTAGAGGAAGAGATAGGTGAGCAGCGTGGCGATACTCAGCGGCCAGCTGCGGCGCTTGGAGGGATCACCGCGGAAGGGGATCGGGAGATCGTTGGTGAGGTTCATCCCTCATCCCTCCCGAGTGCGCCGAATTGGTTGGCGATGAGGACGAAGGCCATGAGGATCACCAAGATCGGCAGGATGAGGGCGGCACCGAGAGGCCAGTTGTTGGCGACACCGAATTGGTCGGCCACGATGCCACCGATGAGCTCGGTGCCAGGGCTGCCGCCGATGAGCGAGGGCGTGATGTAGTCACCCATGGTCAGACTGAAGACGGCGAGGCTCCCGGCGACGATGCCCGGGAGCGAGAGCGGGAGGACGACGCGACGGAAGGTTGCCCAACTGCCACCACCGAGATCATCGGATGCCTCGAGGAGGGCGTTCGGGAGACGGTCGAGGATGGTGTAGAGCGGAAGGATCATGAAGGGCAGCCAGACGTGGCAAAAGGTGATGAACATGCCCGTCTTGGAGTAGAGGAACCAGGAGACCGGTTCGTGGGTGAGGCCGGACCACTGGAGGACGGAGTTGAGGATGCCATTGGTGCCGAGGATGGTCTTCCAGGCGAAGGCGCGAACGAGGTAGGAGCTCCAGAGCGGGAAGATGACGAGGATGAGGAGCAGTTCCTTGTTGCGGTCCGCCTTCTTGGCGAGGAACCAGCTGATGGGAAAGGCGATGACGATGCTGGTGAGAGTGACGGCGGTTGCCATCAGGAAGGTGCGGATGAGGACCGTGGGATAGAGCGAGTTGGTGAAGACGGTCTTGATGTTCTCGAGGGTGAAGGTGCGATCGATGGTGAGGTAGTCGACGGACCAGAATGCGTGGGCGAGCAGTATCAGCAGGGGGATGAGGTAGAAGACGACCATCCAGGTGATGGGCGCGGCGAGAAGCGCGAGGATGCCTCGCGGCCGCTGGGTGGGCGCGGGATGGGATTCGAACTCGGCGAGTTGGGGAGCCGATGCGACCATGCGTTCATCCGATGGGGCGATCACGCGGGAGTGCTGTCGGGAGGATACGCGGAAGGGGCGGTGAACCGCCCCTTCCGATGTTCGTCGACTTGCGTGATCAGGACTAGCTGGCGGTGGCCTCTTGCCAGACCTGGACCCACTTGTCGTAGTTCGGGATGAACTGCCACATGTGGATCTTGGCGTAGTCCGCCTCGACGTCGGTCATACCGAGAGCGGCGCGGCGATCCGCGGGGAGGCTCTCGACGACGTTCTTGTTGGTGATGCCGTAGTTCATGACCTCGGTGATGCCGAGCTGGCCTTCCGGTCCGATCATCCAGTCCGCCCACTTGAGGGCAAGTTCCGGATTGGCGGCGTTCTTGGAGATGCACCAGGAATCGGACCAGCCGGTGACACCCTCGGCGGGGAAGGCCTCGGCGACGCTGCCCTCCTCCGCGACGATCTGCTGGGTGATGTAGGGCCAGCCATCGGCGATCGCGATCTCGCCGGCCATGAAGAGCTCGGCGACTTCGCCGCCGAGGTCCCAGTACTTGCGGACCAACGGGCGCTGCTTGATGAGGATGTCCTTGACCTGCGCGAGTTGCTCATCATCGAGGATGAACGGGTTCTCCGGCTTCGGGTCGAGGAGCAGCGCGTACTGCCCGATCTGAAGCGGGTAGTTCCAGGTGGCGATCTTGCCGGAGTACTGCTCGTCGAGCATGGCGTTCCAGGAGGTCGGAGCCGTGGTCACGACTTCCGGGTTGTAGAGCATGATCGTCGGGCCCCAGGCGAAGTTCACGCCGTAGAGCTTGTCATCGAACGTGATGTAGGGCGGCTTCTGGAACTGCGGGTAAAGGTTCGGGTAGTTGGTCAGCTTCGCCGGGTCGATCTCCATGAGGAGGTCGGCATCATAGAGGCGCTGCGGCAGGTCGGAGGAAGCGGAGACCATGTCGTAGGTCGAGCCACCACTGCCCTGCATCGCGGCGAACATCTCGTCGCCAGTGCCGGCGAATGTCGCCTGAATCTTGGCATCATTGCCGGCTTCGAAGGGGGCGGCGTACTGCTCGTCGCTGTAGCCCTCCCAGATGATCATGGTGAGATCGTCTGCAGCAGCGGCACCGGTCTGGCCGAGGGCGGGTCCAAGGGTGGAGGTGAGTCCGATGGCTGCGAAGAACTTCCCGAGATCGCGGCGGGAGAGCCTCCCTGCGCGGTACTCGGCAGCGACCTCTGCCGGCTCCATGGCGGACAAGCGCTGGTTGAGGGTCTGATCACTCATGGTGCACGCCTCCTCGTTGGGGTCGCGCGCCCGGCACGCCTTCGTGCGGGTGCGTCGCAAGTGCTCGCCAGCACGCGGTGCGCGTGGCGAATGCAGAGAACCTACCGGACAGTCATCCGGGCGTCAAGCCGATGTGTCAGGCCTGCCGCAGAATCGGGCGGGTAAGGCAGGTGGGGCCGCCGGCGCGGTTGTGGGAGATCTCCGAGCCTTGGTAGACGTGGACCTTGCACCCGGCGGCCTCGAGGCGTTGCTTGGTGATCGGGGCGCCATCGCAGACAAGGACATTGAACGGGGAAATGGCAAGGACGTTGCATCCGTGGAGATCGAACTCCTCGGTGGGAACTTCGATGAACGTCCAACCGCGATCAGTGAGTTCCTGCACGAAGGGCGTGCCCATCAGCGGCAGGTAGACGGCGGCGACCTTTTCGGCGACCGGGCTGATGAAGCTCATCAGGTGCAGACACTCGTCGGGGCCGTGGTAGTACGGCAGTTCGCTGCGAAGCACGTCGATGCCGAGCGGGGCGAGAATGGCGCGGAGTTGATCGATGCCTTCATCGTTGGTGCGATACCCGCGACCGACGGCAAGCGTGTGGTCATCGAGCCAGAGGGTGTCGCCGCCCTCAACGGTGCCGGGGGCGGTGATGCGGCCGATGACGGGAATGCCGAGTCGGGCGTAGGTGGCCTCGTGGCGATCGACCTCGTTGAGGCGGAGGTTCTTGCCCGGGCGAAGGAGCACCGCGCCGTGCGGAGTCATGATCGAGGGATCGTAGGTGAAGATGCCGTCGAGGAGGCCGTCTTCATCCGGACCCTCGACGATGACCTCGACGCCTTGGCCGCGCAAGATCTCGACGAAGGCAGCGTGCTGAGCCTTGGTGAGGTCATGATTGATCGCTTGCGGGTAACCGAAGTCGGCGGCCTCACCGGCGCGACCGGTGAGACCGGAGCTTCAGGTGACACCGGCGC
>JAPOLF010000093.1 GCA_029977305.1 bacterium
CACCTCAGGGGGTCGCATGTCCCGATCGCTCACCCGTATTCGCTCCTGTGGCCGCCATCTCAGAACGGGATTGATCGCCGTGCTCGCGATGACCTTGGCGGTTGCTCCCAGTGCCTCTGGTCAGGAGTCTACCGCCGACTTCGACCTGCAGGCTGCCCGCTCCATTGCGATGACCCCATCCTGGCTCTCGTCCGACCATCCAACCACGGATGCAATCCCTGAGATCACCATCGACGTCGCCATTGCGAATCGCCCAGAGGCACCGGAAACGGTGGATCTTTCTGGCACGATGTCGCTCGGGCGGCTTCCGGAGTTGGCACTGCTCACGGGGCGACTACCCCTCCGCCTTTACCCCAACGCAATCCAGTACGGTGCCGCGGACATGGCGGTGACGTCCATCCAGGTCGATGGTCGCGAAGTTGCGCCCGTCACCGATGACGATCCGACTACCATATGGATCCCAGTCCAGTCCGATACCTCAACCGTCTCTCTGACCTTCACTGCGACGGTCTCCCCGCGTTCGACGGCGAGTTTCGGCATCTTCAGTGCCGCTCCGGATGGCTCGAGCATGTTGCTCGGGCATTGGTATCCGATGCCGGTGCCGGTGCTGGATGACGAGTGGGTGCTTTACCCGATCTCGGAGATCGGCGACCCGACCTTAGCAGCGTTTGCTGACTACGAGGTCACCATCGATGCTCCGGCCGCGTTGACGGTCGTTGCCACTGGCACCCGCACGCCATCCGGACCCTCGGACCCTTTGACCTTCGTCTCCGGCCCGGTCCGTGAAGTGGTGCTCTCCTTGGGCGAGGGCTGGGTCCCGCTCAGTCAAGATGTCGGCGAAACACAAATCACGGTGTGGCAATCAGCTGCGACCGCAGCGGGCGCTCCGGCGGTGCTCGACGCGGCTGCTGCGGCACTCGCGATCTACAACGATGCCTTCGGAGCCTATCCGTACCGCGAGCTTGATATCATCCCATATGAGCTTCACGGAGCTTCGGGTATGGAGTTTCCCGGGTTGATTGTGCTCAGCCCCTCGTATTGGACGACCCCGCTCACCCCGTTTGCAGAATCCGTGGTTGCGCATGAGGTGGCGCACCAGTGGTGGTACGGCCTGGTGGCCAACGATCAATACGTCGCGGCATTCCTCGACGAAGGCATCTCGCAAATGGTCGGAACCCAGTTCTATTTCGAGGAGCGCTACGGCACTGAGCGCGGCGATGCGATGTTTGATTCGCAGGCAGGGTCGTTGTTCCGGACCTCAGGTGGGCTCAACGCGATTCGCTCCCCCGGTTTGCCGATCGAAGACTACGCGACGATGGAGGAGTACTTCATCTCGGTCTATGCGGGCGGGGGCATGGCCTTCCACGAGCTTGAGGACACGATCGGCAGGGAGGCCTTCGCCAACGGGCTCCGCTCGCTGGTCACCGATGCGGCGTTCAGCCTCGTGACCGAGGACCAATTCCGCATCGCGTGGGAAGATTCCTGCGGCTGCGATCTCACGACGTTCTGGGCAACCTGGTTCGGCTCGTCCTAGTCTGTGGTCCGCAGGCGCCGTGCGATGAGCGCCAGGTGCAATGCCAGACGACCCTCGGGCGATCCGGGGTCACTCCCAGTGAGATCAGCGATCTTACGCAAGCGATACGACAACGTATTGCGATGAATCCCGAGACGCTCGGCAGTCTCACTCTGCGCTCCGCCGCACTCGACGTAGACCTCGAGCGTCGCGGCCAGGACGCCACGTCGATCCTCCCCGGGCAAATCACCCAGCACGGCTGTGACGAATTCCTGGAGTGCAGGATCATCGCGGAGTCGCAGCAACAGGCCGCGGACTCCGAGCGCGAGCGGGTCATCGTAAACAGCGACTTGCGTCCCACGCGCGACCTTGGCGCGCTCCAAGGCGTCACTAGCCTGCTGGGCCGCCGCAGGAAGATCAGAAGGCCCAGTGATTTCCCCTGAAAGGCCGACAACACTCGATCGCACGGCGTTGTCGCCCGCGAGGAGCTTCAGCACGGCGCTTGAGCTCGGGCGAGGTTCGGCCATCTCGACAAGATAGGCCTGACCAGCCTGCACCTCACCAGCATGCGTCGTAACACCAATCCGCGAGAGATTCCTCGCGAAATCCCCTGCTCCGCGCGCCCCTGCGACGACGGCCACCCGGTACCTTGCCTCGGGCATGAGCCCGAGTCGTGCCTGCGCCGCCCGCCGATCATCCGCGCTGAGCGAGCGGTCGTCACGCAACAGGCGATTCAGCAGTGCCATGCGGGCGGAGCCGCGTGGGCGATCCGCCTCGGCGCGATCGAGCATCACGTTGATGCCGGTGGCCAAACGCTCAACTGCCATCCGCGCGATCGCACGATGGCGTCGATCGCGCAACTGGAGGTACAGCACCGAGCCATCGACCACATCGTGCGAAAACGCTGCCTGCGTGTCGACCGCCACACCCACCTGATGCCGCTGCTGACCGCTGCGATCGACCAGCAGGACATCAAAACCAAATCGTTGCGCAACAAGATCGAGGAGCCGGGCCGGTGTCGGCGTGCCGCGCAACTGCTCGGTGATGATGTCGGTGATTTCGCCGCCCGCGCGATAGAGCAATGACCGCAGGTCGGCCAACGAGCGGTTGAGCTCGTCGGCGGTGGATTCGACGGTGGCATCACTCGTGAACATCACCAACGGCACGGCCGCCGAAAACTCCGGCAAGGCGCCTCCTGCAGGCAATCCGATCGCCGCCACTCCGGCCCGGACCAACTCATCGGACATGCGGGGGAGCTCGTCAGCGACAACCTCGATGACCGCTGGGCTCACCAAGACGATCTCGCCTCCGCGCATCACCGGCAGCATCGGTGGACTGGATCGTGCAGCCACCACCCATGACACGTCCGCGGCCGAGGGCGCAGTGACCGAGTCGATGAGCGTCAACCGCGCGTCCCAAGCAGCGAAATCTTGAATGGTGATGTCAGCAACCTGCTGCGACACGAGATGCCCCCACCTTCCGTCGGGAGGAGATGTCGATGACCGCTCACGCGGACCTGTGTTGGTAGTATTGCGGGAAAGCGTGAATTCCACCCACCCGCAGGGATAGAGCAACGCCCGATGTCGACCGTGCAACCTGAAGCAGCCAGCGCAACCGAAGCAATCGCGCGTGGAGCGGCAGGGCGTCCCTGGCTGCTGATCAGCGTGTCACTGGTCGGACTCGCAGCCTTTTTCTATCCGATGGTGCTCCCCGCCCTTTTGCCATTCACGGACGGAACGACGCCCCGCACGACCGAGGCGCCATTCCTGATCGCGATCGTCGCGCTCGGATGTGTCATCGCGTTGATGCTTGAGGTCTCCCGCGCCGATCATCGGCACCAGTTCGGCTCCGCACGCACGGTGGCGCTGCTCGGGGCGTTGGTGGCGATGGATGCCGCCCTCCGATTCGTCCCCAGCATCGCGGGGGCCAGCCTGATTTTCGGATTGATCATCTTGGTGGGCGCGGTCTTTGGGCCACGTTTTGGGTTCCTGATGGGAGCCATGACGCTGCTCCTTTCTGCGGCGCTCACGGGTGGGATCGGTCCGTGGTTGCCCTTCCAGATGCTCGGGGCCGGCTGGGTGGGACTGGGCGCTGGCCTGGTGGGGGCACCGTTTCACCCCACTCGGAAAGCACTGCTGCCGCTCGCCATTTATGCCGCGATCTGTGGGTTTGCTTACGGGGCCCTGTTGAATCTTTACGACTGGCCGTTTCTCTCCCCGGGAAGCACCGCCATGCCGGGACTCGCCTGGGCGCCCGGGCTGGGCCTCACCGAGACGGTCCGACGGTACATCGCCTTCTACCTGACGACGTCATTGGGCCACGATGCTGCTCGGGCGGCCGCGAATGTCGTGCTGGTGCTCGTGCTGGGCCCTGCCGTGATCCGGCTGCTGCGCCGACACGCCTTGCATGCCACTTGGTCACCGCTCGTAGGCCCCTCGTCTCAGTAAGCGTCAAGAGAATGTTATGCCGGTCGTACGTACATGCTCATTATTCAATGGTTATCCGCACTTGATGCCTAAAAATTCCGGTCATGGGGACCTTCACCGAATAGCCTAAGGTTTGACCTGATGGCACCACTTGTATCTCGCGCGGCCCCGGGTATACTACATCTTGCGTGGTTACGGTTCGGATGCCTACAGCGTGGGTGTTCGTACTAGGCCTCCTGGTCACCACGCGATCGGCCACCACGATGCCGTCCCGCACTGGGCATCGGTGAGGCACCTCGCTCGACCCGCATCGGCGAGGTGCTTGCCGTCCTCAGGGGTGACTGAGGCTCGGGGTGCTGATCCATGGCATTGGGGATGCCACGGGAGGCACGGGATTCCAGAACCAGGGGTGGGTTCACGGTGGTGTCATCGATGGTGAGGGACGCCATGGCTTCGCGACGAAGAGGACAGTCAGGGATGAGCGATTTGCACGGCGAGCATTTGAACGAAGGCGGGCTTCGGATTCCCCGGGTCTTCACCCGGGTCTCCCCGGACCCCTATTCCTCGGTGGAATGGACCACCCGGACCTCCCGCATCACCAACCCGGACGGGACGGTGGTGTTCGAGATGGCGGACGCCGAGGTCCCGGCGGATTGGTCACAAGTGGCCGCCGACATCATGGTCTCCAAGTACTTCCGCAAGGCTGGTGTGCCGCAAGTGACCGAGGACGGTGTCCCGGTTCTTGACGACGACGGCAATCAGGTGCTCGGCCCGGAGCGGTCGGCCCGTCAAGTGATCCACCGCCTCGCCGGGTGCTGGAAGCACTGGGGCGAGGAGCACGGGTACTTCGCCTCGAAATCCGACGCCACCGCCTTCTACGATGAACTCGCCTACATGCTCGTGAATCAGATGGCGGCACCGAACTCCCCCCAGTGGTTCAACACCGGGCTTGCCTGGGCGTATGGAATCACCGGACCGGCGCAGGGCCACTTCTACGTCGATCCTGAGGATGGCGAGATGCGGTCGAGCACGGACGCCTACACGCGCCCGCAGCCGCATGCGTGCTTCATCCAGTCGGTGAATGACTCCTTGGTCGAAGAGGGCGGGCTGATGGACCTCTGGGTCCGTGAGGCGCGCATCTTCAAGTACGGGTCGGGCACCGGTACGAACTTCTCGAACATCCGCGGCGAGGGCGAGTCCCTCTCCGGTGGTGGCACCTCCTCAGGCTTGATGAGCTTCCTGCGCGTGGGTGACCGCGCCGCCGGGGCGATCAAGAGCGGTGGCACCACGCGCCGCGCCGCCAAGATGGTGATCGTCGACATCGACCACCCGGACGTCGAGAAGTTCATCGACTGGAAGGTGGAGGAAGAGCGGAAGGTCGCCGCCCTGATCGCCGCCGGGTACTCCAGCGACTACAACGGCGAGGCCTACGCCACCGTCTCTGGTCAGAACTCCAACAACTCGGTCCGCGTCAGCAATGCCTTCATCGAGGCGGTCGAGCGCGGCGACGATTGGCATCTTCGCTGGCGGACTGATCCCAACCGGATCAGCAAGACGGTGCCCGCCCAGGCGCTGTGGCAGCGGATCGCCGATGCTGCATGGCAGTGCGCCGATCCCGGCATCCAGTTCGACACCACCATCAACGAGTGGCACACCTGCCCCGAGTCGGGTCGCATCAACGGCAGCAACCCCTGCTCGGAATACATGTTCCTCGACAACTCCGCCTGCAACCTCGCATCGCTCAACCTGATCAAGTTCATCGACACCGAGACCGGCGAGTTCGACGTCGAGGCGTTCCGCCACGCGGTCCGCATCTGGACCATCGTGCTCGAGATCTCGGTGCTGATGGCCCAGTTCCCGAGCGAGGAGATTGCGCGCATCTCGCACGATTTCCGCACGCTCGGTCTCGGCTATGCCAACCTCGGCACGGTGCTGATGCTCCTTGGCCTGCCGTACGACTCCGACAAGGCGCGTGCCTACTCCGGAGCCGTCACTGCCCTGATGACCGGTGAGAGCTACGCCACCTCGGCCGAACTCTCCCGCCACCTTGGGCCGTTCCTCGGCTACGCGCTCAACGCACCAGACATGCTCCGGGGGATCCGCAACCACCGACGAGCCGCCTACGCCGCGCGCCCAGAGGAGTACGAAGGACTCTCCGTGTTGCCGGTGGCCATCGATGCCGAGCTCGCGCCGGCCCCGATTCTGAAAGCCGCGCGCGCCTCGTGGGACCTCGCGTTGGCGATGGGCGAGCGCTACGGTTTCCGCAATGCGCAGACCACCCTCCTCGCCCCAACCGGCACGATCGGCCTGCTGATGGATTGCGACACCACCGGTGTCGAGCCGGACTTCGCCTTGGTCAAGTTCAAGAAGTTGGCCGGTGGCGGGTACTTCAAGATCGTCAACCAGAGCGTCGATCCCGCTCTCCGCAACCTCGGCTACACCAGCGAGCAGCGGCAGGACATCATCCGCTACGTGCTCGGCACCATGACGCTGGACGGCGCTCCGGGCATAAATCGCGCCACGTTGCGGGAGCGCGGCTTCACCGATGCCGACCTCGACCGCATCGACCAGTCGTTGCCGGGCACCTTCGAGTTGCCGTTCGCCTTCAGCGCGTGGGCTCTTGGTGAGGACGTCATCGGCCGCCTCGGTCTCGACATGGAAACTGCCACCAAGCCGGGCTTCGATGTGCTCACCGCCATCGGCTTCAGCAAGGAGCAGATCGCCACTGCCAATGAGTACATCTGCGGCACGATGACGATCGAGGGTGCGCCGCACATCAAGGAGGAGCACCTCCCGGTCTTCGACTGCGCGAACAAGTGCGGCAAGAACGGGCGGCGGTTCATCCATCACCTCGGGCACATCAAGATGATGGGGGCTGCCCAGAGCTTCCTCTCCGGGGCGATCTCGAAGACCATCAACATGCCCAACGAGGCGACGGTTGACGAGGTAAAGGACGCCTACGCCGAGAGTTGGCGTTTCGGTGTCAAGGCGATGGCGCTCTACCGCGACGGGTCGAAGCTGAGCCAACCGCTCTCCACCAAGAGCAGCAGCGACACCAGCGAGACCGCAGCGGCCGTCTCCGAGGAAGAAGTGCAGTTGCGCATCGACGACGCGGTCGCCGCGGCCCAGAAGCGTTGGGAGCACGAGCACACCACCTACCCGCTCGTGGTCGCCGCCGCTGGCGACGCCTCGCACCCCTCGCGCAAGCGCCTGCCGGCCAAGCGCAGCGGATTCACGCAAGAGGCGCGGGTCGCCGGGAACAAAGTCTTCCTTCGCACCGGTGAGTACGCCGATGGCTCGCTCGGCGAGATCTTCATCGACATGCACAAGGAGGGCGCGGCCTTCCGCTCGATGATCAACTGCTTTGCCATCGCTGTGTCGAAGGGCCTGCAGTACGGCGTGCCGCTGGAGGAGTTCGTCGACGCCTTCACCTTCACCCGCTTCGAGCCGCAGGGCATGGTCACCGGCCATCCCAACATCAAGATGGCGACCTCGATCATCGACTTCGTCTTCCGTGTCCTCGGGTTGGAGTACCTCCAGCGCACGGATCTGGTGCAGAATCCGCCGGTCGCGGATGACGATGCCCCAGCGATCGAGAGCCGCATCGCGGTGACGACCACCGAATCCCCAACCGGCGGTGTGCGCATCGTTCCGCTCGGCACGGCCAAGGGCAACGGCAATGGAAATGGCAACGGCAACAGCCATGGTCATGCCGCGGAGCCGATGAAGGCGTCGGCCACGAGCGTCGCCGAAGCCCCAACCTCGAGCGTCG
>JAPOLF010000094.1 GCA_029977305.1 bacterium
GTGTTGATGCCGACGAGGTCGTTGACGTCGCCGTAGGCCCCGAAGGATCGGATGTAGGTCCACTCCTCGGCCACGGGGCGCTCATCACGGTTCTTCTTGCGGCGCTTGCTCCTCGCCTCGGCCGCGGTGGGGATGGCCACGGTGACGAGGCCGCCGATCGCCATCTGGAGGCCGGTGCGTCGCGAGATGCGTTGCGGATCGGGTACCTGCGACATGGTTCACTCCGATGCTCGGCGCGCCACTGCTGCGCTCTCTGCAAGACGCCTTGCGGACCGGGAAGGTTGCATCATCCCGATCGGGGGCAGATCGCGCAACGGGGCCTTCCGCGTGGGCTACTCCGGGCACGTGCTACGCTCTCCATTGGATGCGGATCGCATGCACGCTTCGGGATGAGGGGATTTGCATGTCCAAGATGCGATGGTCGATGGCGGTTCTGTCGTTGCTGATCGGGTTGTCTTCCTTGGCGGTGCTCGGCACCAACCCGGCGGAGGCGCGGCGCAACGATCGCCGCCCTCAGGCGCATCCGGACGCCGTCCGGGCGGTTTCGGCGGAGGATCTGGCGGCCACCGACGAGTGGTACATCGTCGTGCTCAAGCCGGATGCGGGTGATGCCGGTGCGTTCGCCACCGCGACCGCGCGAAGCCGTGGCGCGGTCGTCCGAAACGTGTATCGCAGTGCGCTCTCCGGGTTTTCGGCGCGGCTGGATGCGACAGCCTTGGCGGCGCTGAAGCGGGATCCGAAGGTGAAGTACGTCACGAAGAACCGGGCGGTCCGGGCCCCGGAGAGCACCCCGGAGCCGGCACAGGCGTTCCCGCCGACAGGACAAACCGTTCCCGTCGGAGTGGAGCGGATCCAAGCGCCCGAAAACCCGGTGTATCAAGTGGCGATGGTCACCCCCGGGGTGGACGTCGATGTCGCGGTGATCGACACCGGGATCGCGCAGCATCCTGACCTGAACATCGCGGGCGGATACAGTTGCATCAACGGTGGCTCAACGCAAGCGGATTACGATGACGGCTCCGGCCACGGCACGCACGTCGCCGGGACGATCGGAGCGATTGGCGACAACCCGATCGGTATCGTCGGCGTCGCTCCCGGGGCGCGGCTCTGGGCGGTGAAGGTTCTCGGGGCTGATGGCTCGGGAAGCTACGCCGACATCCTCTGCGGCATCGACTGGGTGACCGAGAACGCCGACGTGATCGATGTCGCGAACATGAGTCTGGTCACGCAGTTCAATGTTCCGGTGGACACCGATGACTGCGGCGTCGCTCTGCAGGATCCTCAGCACTTGGCGATCTGCGCGTCGGTGGAGGCCGGGGTGACCTACGTCGCCGGGGCCGGCAACGACTGCGCGGACGCGGCGTACTACACCCCTGCCGCGTACCCTGAGGTGATCACCGTCGCCGCCTTCGCCGACAGTGACGGAATGCCCGGCCGCTACGGCGACGTTCTAGACTCCATCACCTGCCAATTCGAGAAGAAGGTGGGCAAGGGCAAGCACAAGCGGACGCGGGTGGTCGGGAAGAAACCGATCGCGAATGCCGATGATTTCGGCGCGTCGTTCTCCAACTACGGAAATCCGGTGGACCTGATGGCGCCGGGCGTGCAGATTCTCTCAACATACCCACCCGCGCTCGCAGACACATTCACGAATCGTCCCTACGTCCAGATGAGCGGCACGAGCATGGCGGCGCCGTATGTCGCTGGTGCAGCGGCGCTGATCATCGCGGCGAACCCGAGTTACACCCCAGCGCAGGTAAAGGCAGCGCTCATCACCATGGCGGAGAGAGCGTCGATCACCAACATGTACGTGAACTATCCGTGGAATTTCAATCGGCCCTATGAGTATCAGGTGCCGATCTTGAACGTGAACCCGAACGGTCCGTGGGATTTCGAGATTTGTTCGCGGACGACGACGGTAGACTGCTAGCAACGCAAACCGCGTTCGAGTTCGGCGGCGGCCCGGGGAGCAATCTCCGGGCCGCTGTATGCTGCGATATCCGCGCCTCCATTCCCTTCTCAACATCACTGCGAGCGTCAATGTCTCCTGCGCCAGAAGGGAGCATCCGGCCAGCGGCGCTCAAGCCCGTAAACCGCGAAGATGGCCCTTCGCTCCACCGCATGACGAGCAGGAAACCGGGCTGCGTAATCCGCGATCGCATGGGCGTTGCCAGCCATCGTGGCGAGCAAGGCGTCTGCAGCCTGGGTGCCGGTGGTGAGTGCGCTGCCGATGCCGTGCGAGGCGATGGGGTCATGGGCGGCAGCGGCGTCCCCCGCAGCGAGCCATCCTTCGCCTCCCGCCGGTTCCAGCAAGCTGCTTCCAGCGGCAGCGATGCGCAATCGTTCCGGCGCCTCCGTCTCGTCAAGCATGTTTGAGAGCGCAAGTGCGAGTTGCCGCGCCGCGAGCCAGCCTGCAGGCTGCCAAGCGCGAAGCGTTGCGATGATGTCGGGATCACTGAACAACGCCACGACGATCTTTGCGTCAGGGACCGGGGCGGCATACCACCAGCCGTGCTCAATTGCCTCGACGAAGGTGGCGTTGGGGAAACCTTTGGGGCGTGGCAAGCAGGCCCAGACTGCGGCAAGCTGATCGTCGCGAACGGTATGCGCCCCCAGCCTTCGGGCGACAGGAGCCTTTCGGCCGCCCGCGTCTGCAATCAGCCCGGCCTCCACCATTGTCACGGCACCGTCCCGCGTGATGGTCAACTGCCAGCCGCCGTCCTCCATCGGTGCCACGTTCCGGACTAGGGCGTGTCGCCAGACCATCGCACCCGTGCGTTGGGCTGCGGCAAGAAGTGCGCGATTGAATGCGGGGCGGTCGATGTGCCAGCCATCGCCATAAGGTTCCCGGAGAACGTGACGTTCTTCGATCGTGGCCGAGCCCCAACAGGAAAGGTTGGCGAGGCTGGGGATCGGCCCTGATTCGGCGAGAGCGCTTTCCAGTCCCATGCGGGCAAGCACCGGGTTGATCGACCCACCGAGAGATTCCCCAAGTGAGCTGCCGCTGCCGTCGGTTCGCTCAATAACCAACGCGGGCACTCGCGCCATTGCAAGACGATGCGCCATCGCCGCGGCGGCAGGCCCGCCCCCGACGATGGCAACCGGGACACGGACGACCGGATCGGTCATCCTCCTTCAGCGCTTGGGGTCGCCAGATTCGGCGAGAGCAGCGGCGGTCCGGCGGGGTCGATGTCCTCGATCGCCTCGCCGAGTTCAACCCAGATCTCCTCAGGGAATGCGGGGTTGTCGGGCGGCCCCGGTTGACGCGTCACGATCCCCGCCTTGCTCCATTGGACAATGAACGCATTGATGCGCTGAATGCTGTTGACGTCAAAACCCGGAAGCCCGCGAAGCCACTTGACTCGCTGCCGGAAGGCGGCCTGCCGCTCCTCCGACGAGGCTTTCGGATCCATGACGACGGCGTACTGCTCAGAAGCGAGTACGTCGTTCGGCACACGGGCCGGCCAAAAGGCAGGGAGGTAGTCGTCAACGTCCCGCTTGTACCGGGAGAGGCAACTGGAGGTGTCGGTTTGCCACGGAACGGCCATCCAGCGACTGACCGCACCGGGACCTGATGCGGCGAGTGGGCCATCCGGCGCGAGCGCGATCTTCGACGTCATGGCCGGTCCCCAATTGGGTTCCGGCCCGGTGCGACGCTTCAGTCGGAATGGTTCGGCGTACATCATGGACTGGCGCATCGGCCAGGTCATCTCGCAGCCGGGATGGAACGGTCCGCCGAGGCACTCATCGAGCGCTGCGCGATCGAGGGCGCTCGGCTGATCAGCAACAGGAAGATCTTCGATGCGTTCCGGAAACCGCAACCCGTCGTCCGGCCAGTCGGCATCGAAATCACCCGCGGCCCACTGCTTGAGCCAGTGGTGTTGCTGCGGAAGGATTGCCATCCACTGCCGCGGGTTGTTCGCCGGAAGGTCGACATCATCCCCGTAGTACGGCGGGAGGGCGTTGTAATCCATGGTGACGTAGGTGGGATCGCGGAATCGCTCATACACCATCGACCGGAGGAAGCGCGACTCTGGGCTGGGGTCGGCAAGTGCGAGGAGCGTGTCCGGCGCCAAAAAGTCGCCCTGAGAACCCCAGCCGAAATCACGCGAGAAGCCGGCATTGACCCATTGATTGGAGACGAGGCGGGCGAACATCGGGTAGATCTGGCGGGCGAACGAAGGGCGTTCAGGCGCGCGCGCAGGGTCCAACTGGCAGGCGACGTCGAACATGACGTCGTACATCGTGACCACCGATTGCACGCCGGGCGCATAGTTTGGCGGCCCGGTCACGACCCATGCGCCGGTCACCGGGATCTCCTTGCCGCCGATCTTCACCTTGGCGTCTACCGGACCGTCGGCGATGTCGTCGTACCACAAGTCGTTGTTGCCAAAGGTGTATGCCAGAAGATCGGGAACGGCCGGTTTTGACTGGCCTCGTCCCGGCATGACCAACAGGCGTCCGGCGCTGTCGGTGCGGAGTTCACCGAGATAGACGGACGTGCCGAGAAACTTTCCTGAATCGAATCGCGTTGAGCGATCGAGACCATCGGCGTTGGCGTTGGTCCCGGTGATCGATCGCGCGCCAGGATCGATGGTCAGTCGTGATCGATCACGAATGCCGCTGTTCCGGAACTCAGATGCGAGCGGGTCCGGCGCGTCCTGCATCGGGGCGCGCGGCAGCCCCTCCGCGCCCGGAATGTCAAACGCGGTGTCGAAGTCGTACCAGGCGGACTTCGCGTTGGCGAGGTGGACGGTCCAGGTGATGTCGGCTTCCGCTGCGGTGATTTCGCGCACGACCCGGTCTTCGCCGTCAAGCCCATAGATCCGGAAGCGCGCCGCCTGCCGCTTGATCCTCCCCTCAGGGTCCTTGAAGCCATCTGCGGGTATTGGGTGCGGGCCACCGGTCTCCGGGCCGAGGAACCATTCGGTTGGGCTGTCTCCGACGCGGGCGATGCCGAAGGCGGGGTGGATCACGCAGCGTGCGATCTCGTCTGTCGCCGCAGAGACATCTCGAGGAGCGCCGCCCAGGCGGAGTCCTGTCGTACCCGCAGCGACACCGTACAGTCCGTAGGAGAGAAGCGTGCGGCGGTTCATGCCATGTTCTCCCATGGGTCAGACGCACTGAACGAGTAGCGGTCGCATCCTGCGACGACCGGATCTCATTATCAAGCACTGCCCCGTTGGATGCTCCTTGCGGGACATGGTTTGACTGGGCGCTGCCTCTCCATCAACGATCGAGCGAGCGAAGCAGGCGCAGGCCATTGAGCACAACGAGCACCGTGCTCCCTTCGTGGCCGACGACGCCGAGCGGAAGCGGGATCCCGATCGTCAGCGCGGCGGTGACCAGCACCGCGATCACCGCGAGGGCGAAGGTCAGATTCTGCTTGATGATGCGCCGCGTCTTCCGGCTGAGCTCGATCGCATAGGGCAGGCGGGTCAGGTCGTCGGCCATGAGGACGATGTCGGCGGTGTCCAGTGCGACATCGGTGCCGGCACCGCCCATCGCGATGCCGGTGGTCGCGGTGGCGAGCGCGGGGGCGTCGTTCACGCCGTCGCCGACCATCGCCACGGTGCCATTGGCCTTCATCCCCTCGATGACAACAAGTTTGTCTTCCGGCAGGAGATCGGCGCGGACGTCGGTGATGCCGAGTTCGGCGCCGATCGAGCGAGCGACCATGGCGTTGTCGCCGGTCAGCATGGCAATGTCTTGCACGCCGAGTTGCTTCAGCCGGGCGATGACCGATTTCGCATCGGGACGGAGCGTGTCGGCGACGGCGACCACGGCCTTCACGCCGGACTCGTCGCCGACGTACATCGCGGTCTTGCCCTCGCCGCGAAGGCGCTGGGCGATCTCGACGGCGGCTGGGCTCGGGTGGTGGCCGATGTCCGCGAACATGGCGTCGTTGCCGATGAGGATACGCCGCCCCTCGACCTCGGCCTCGATGCCCTTGCCCATGATGGAGCGGAAGTTCTCGGGGTCGGTGAGGGTGATGCCGCGTGCGCCCGCTCCCCGCACGATGGCGGCGCCGAGATGGTGTTCGGAGAGGTTTTCCGCGCTCGCGGCGAGGCGGAGGGTGGTCATCTCGTCCCAGCCGTCGGGAACCATCACGACATCGGTCAGTTCCGGGTGGCCGACGGTGAGGGTGCCGGTCTTGTCGAAGGCGACGGTGTGCGCGGTGCCGACATCCTCGAGGTAGCTGCTGCCCTTGAAGAGGATGCCGTGGCGGGCGGCGTTGGCGAGACCGCTCAGGGTGCTGGCCGGGGTCGAGATGACGAGGGCGCAGGGCGAGGCGACGACGAGCACCGTCATCGCGCGATAGAAGGAGCTTTCCCAGTCGTCGCCGAAGAACATCGGGGGCACCACCGCGAGCAGCGCGGCGAAGAGGATCACGCCGACCGCGTAGCGCCCTTCGAACTTGTCGGTGAAGCGCTGGGTGCGGCTCTTCTGCTCCTGGGCTTCCTCGACGAAGGCAACGATTTTCGACAGCGTCGATTCCTCGGCAAGTTTGTCGACGCGGACGCGCACCGCGCCGTGGGTGTTGATGGTGGCGGCGAAGACCGGATCGCCGGGAGCCTTGTTGACCGGGATCGATTCGCCGGTGATGGCAGCCTGGTCGATCGCGGTCTCGCCTTGGGTGACGGTGCCGTCGACCGGGACGCGCTCGCCGGGACGAACGAGGACGATGTCGCCGATCTTGAGCTCTTCGACGGGGACGACGCGCTCCCCGGTGTCGCTGAGGAGGGTGGCGACGGCCGGACTGAGCTCCATCAGTGACCGCACTGCGCTCTGGGTCTTGCCGAGGGCGAAGTGCTCGAGGGCGCCGGAGGAGGAGAAGAGCGCGAGCAGCACGGCGCCCTCGGCCCAGGACCCAACGATCGCCGCACCGATGGCAGCGGTGACCATCAGCAAGTCGACATTGACGGTGCGTTCGACGAAGAGATCGCGCAGGGCGTTGTAGGCGGCAAAGGTGCCACCGGCGAGGTAGGCCGCGATGAAGATCCCGGTCACCACCGGGGTGTGGCCGATGGCACGCTCGACGAAGACGCCAGCGATGAGAAAGGCCCAGCAGGCGACCGCCAGCACCACGAGATGCCACTCCTCCCACCACGAGATCTGCTCCTCTTCCCGGCGCCTGACCGGAGTGGGAGTTGGTGAGAGTGGGGCGGAGGGGGCTGTAGCTACCATGGGCGTAGGGTACCGCACTTTATGGGGGAGTGTGTGGCGATTTTGGCTATTTCATGCGGAAATCCGATGCGTTGGGTCGGCAATGTCGGGTCAGGTCGCTCCCAAATGCCACCCGCTCACGGCCGTTTGTCCAAGAGTCACGGGAGAAGGGCGGGTTGTGGATAACACCGCTTGTTTTTGTGGATAACCGATGGTTTTCGTGGAAAACTCTGCGGATTTCTTGGGGACAAGGTGGGGGAAATTGGGGATGCGCGGTGGGATGGCCGCGGGGTGTTGCGTGGATTGTCACCGCTGGAGTTGACGGAGTTATCCACGCGAGGGAGTGCGTGTGGACAGGTTATCCACACGGAATCCTTGATGAAAATGGCGTGAAACCGTCGGATTCCGGGGTTCGTCCCGGAATCCACGGCCCCTACGGCAAGTACGTACGATACATCTCATACCAAGAGAGAACGTTCCGGAAACGTCCGCGGGCTGTTCCTCGAGCAGTTGATCCCTGGTGCTGGTGGAGGTCGTTC
>JAPOLF010000095.1 GCA_029977305.1 bacterium
AAATCAATCGCCAAGCGCCATTGGAGAAGGTATGCCTCCTGGGCTGTGGCGTTACCACCGGGATCGGCGCTGTGCATAACACCGCCAAAGTGGAAGCCGGCAGCACAGTGGCCGTGTTTGGTCTTGGCGGCATCGGCCTCGCCGTGATCATTGGGGCCGTGCAAGCGGGTGCCGCACGGATCATTGGGATCGACATCAATCCATCCAAATTTGCCATTGCCACGCAGTTGGGCGCGCAAGGCTGCCGAGTTGTCGTCAACTACGCGGCGAGCGCTGGACCAGCCGAGGAAGTGTGCAAAACTATCAAAGCGTCCGGTGGGGACGCCATCGCGGTGCAAGCGAACGTGGCGAAGCAAGAGGAAGTCGACGCGTTGTTTAAAGCCGCCGTGGACGCGTTCGGTGAGGTGAACGTCGTGGTGAACAACGCCGGCATCACCCGCGACGGGCTGATGATGCGCATGAAATTGACGCAGTGGCAGGAGGTGATCGACACCAACCTCACCGGCGTCTTCATGATGTGCCAGGAGGGCACCAAGATGATGGGCAAGAAGAAACCGGTCAAGGGCCGCATCATCAACATCGCGTCCGTCGTCGGCGTCACCGGCAACGCCGGTCAGGCCAACTACTCCGCCGCCAAGGCCGGCATCATGGGGTTCACCGCAGATGGGTTGCCCCTGATCGGCCCCTACGGCCCGGTCCCCGGGTTGACGGTCGCCGCAGGGTTCAATGGCGGCGGGTTTTCGTGGGGAGCGGCCGTCGGACCGATCGTAGCCGACGTGGTCTCCGGGCGCATGCCCGCTTTCGACATGGACCCCTTCCGGCCTGATCGGTTCCATGGCGGTGCTGGACCGGCATGGAACAACCCGTTCACCGCCGGCGAGAAGAACAATCCGGCGGCGATCGTCGCCTGAAAACCTCAGGTGGCTGCTAGCGCGCCTGCATCAACTTGATCGTCGGCTTGCGCGGGCGGTCCACCGCATCCTTCGCGAGTTGCGCCGCAACTCGTTGCGCCAGGTGCTCAAAAGCCAAGGCGGATTGCGATGTCGGATGGCTCACCACGACCGGCGTGCCCGAATCGCCGCCCTCGCGGATGAAGGGCTCGATCGGGACCTGACCGAGCAGCGCCACTCCGTGTTCGGCGGCCGTGCGCGCCCCGCCGCCCTCTCCGAAGATCGCGGTGGTCTCGCCGCAGCCCGGGCAGGTGAATCCGCTCATGTTCTCGATGATGCCGATCACCGGCGTGCGGACTTCGTCAAACATGCGGAGGCCCTTCACCGCATCAGCCAAAGCCACCGCTTGCGGTGTGGTCACGATCACCGCTCCGGAGATAGGGATCTTCTGGACCAGCGTCAGCTGCACATCGCCCGTGCCCGGCGGCAGGTCGATGACGAGGTAGTCGAGATCGCCCCAGAGGACATCGTTCAGAAACTGGGTGATCAACTGCGCGACCAACGGACCGCGCCAGATCAGCGCCTTGTTCGGATCGAGCAGGAACCCGATCGACATCACCTTCACGCCGTGCGCCTCGAGCGGCACGATCTTCCCGTTGTTCACCGCTGGCTTGGCCGATTGCCCCATCATCAGCGGCATGCTCGGGCCGTAGACGTCAGCGTCGAGGAGGCCGACCTTCGCGCCAGCCTTGGCCAATGCGACGGCGAGATTCGCCGCGACCGTGCTCTTGCCAACCCCACCCTTGCCTGATGCGACAGCAATCGTGTTCTTCACGCCAGGGATCGGCTCGGCATCCGCCTTGCCCCTCCCGCTTGCCCGCACCTTGGACGACCAGGTGACCCGCACCTCGGTCACCCCGGGGATCGCCGCCACCGCGGCCTTCACCTCAGCATCGAGTTGGTCACGATAGGGCGCGGTCGGGTAGAGCAGGTCCACCCCGAAACTGACCACGCCATCGGTGATCTCGACGCCGTTGACCATCTTCAACTCGGTGATCGGGCGGAGCACTTCCGGCTCGGTGACGGCCGCAAGGGCCTCGAGCACCTGCTCTCGCGTGATGTCTGCCATGGTTCGAACCTCGCTGTTGCGGATCCCGCTCACTGAATCTGTCCACGCCTGTTAGTGTACGCCGCATCTCGACGCCCCTGACGATCCGCGTCACAATCGGGGCAAGGACCGATCGATCAGTGAGGAATGAGGATGTCGACCACCACCGAAACCGCCCCTACGCGCGTTGCCGTGATTTTCGCCCACCCGGACGACGCCGAGTTCATTTGCTCCGGCACTGTCGCCCGCTGGGCCGCCGAAGGTCGACATGTCACGTACGTGCTGGTCACCAACGGGAACAAGGGCAGCAGCGACCCCGCCATGACCCCTGAGCGCTTGGTTGAGATCCGCACCGCCGAGCAACGCGAGGCGTGCCGGATCCTCGGGGTGAAGGACGTCGTCTTCCTTGGCTACGACGACGCGATGCTCGTGCCTGATCTGAACCTCCGTCGAGAAATGGTGCGCGTGATCCGCCGCCTCAAGCCGGATGTCGTGATCTGCGGCGACCCGACAGTCCGCTTCATCGGCAACGGCTACCTCAACCATCCCGACCACCGCGCCGTGGCCGAGGCAACCCTCGACGCCATCTACCCTGCGGCCCGCGACCGGATGACCTTTCCCGAAGTGCTGGCTGAGGGCCTCGAGCCGCACAAGGTGCGCGAGGTCTACCTCTCGACGGACGACAAGGCCAACGTCGCGATCGACATCACCGACTACATGGATCTGAAGATCCAAGCGCTCAAGGCGCACATCAGCCAAATGGGCGATTGGGATCCCTCGGAGGAAATCAAGGGTTGGGCCCGGCAGGATGCAGACCGCTTCCCCGGGCACGGCACCTACTCGGAGTCGTACAAGTACCTCAAACTCGACTGATCGGCGGGGCGGAGCCCTATGCCATAATCCGGGGCATCTCGCTGGTGAAGGGCGTCCACCGAAGACGCTCGCCGCTCCCACATCATGGAGGCGCGTTTCATGGCCAATGCCAACATGTTCCCGACCGCCTACTTCGAAGGTGAGTTCATCCCCTTCAGCGACGCCAAGATCAGCATTGGCACCCATGCGGTCCAGTACGGCACTGGTGCTTTCGCCGGCATTCGCGGCTATCTCGATGCTGACGGCGAGACGATCAACATCTTCCGCCTCCCCGATCACTGCGCCCGGTTGCTGAACAGCGGCCGCTTGATCCGGGCGGATCTTCCCTTCACGAAGGACTCGCTCGGCGAGGTCATCGCCGAACTCGTCGCCCGCAATGCGCCGGACGGCGACGTCTACATTCGCCCCTTCATCTACAAGTCGAGCGTCCAGCTCACCCCGCGGTTGAAGGGGCTCGACAACGAACTCGCCGTCTACATGATGCCGCTCGGGGACTACATCGACACCCGCGGCGTGCGCGCCGGCGTCTCCTCATGGGCCCGCGTCTCCGATCACGCGATCCCTGGTCGCGGCAAGATCTCCGGTTCGTACATCAATGCCGCGATGGCCAAGGACGAGGCGGAGGAGAAGGGCGTCGACGAGGCGATCCTGCTCGATTCCAGCGGCCACGTCGCTGAGGGCAGCGCGTGCAATCTCTTCATCGTGCGGGATGGCATGCTCTGCACCGCGCCGATCACGGGCGACATCCTCGAGGGGATCACCCGGCGCACGGTGATGATGTTCGCCAAGGACCTCGGCATCCCGGTGGTGGAGCGCGAGATCGACCGCTCCGAGCTTTACCTGCTCGAAGAGGCGTTCTTCTGCGGGACGGGCGTCCAGATCGCCCCGATCCACACCATCGACGGCCGTACCGTGAGCGAGCATGTCCCCGGCCCGGTGACCAAGCAGATCGCCGATCTCTTCTACGACACCGTCCGCGGCAAGAACCCGAAGTACGCCCACTTGCTGACGAAGGTCAAGCCGAAGGTCGCCGCCTCGGCCGACTAGCGGCCACCGCGCGCACTCCCGAAAACGAACGAGGGCGGCCTTCACGGCCGCCCTCGTTGCTTGTCTGTGTTGCGGCGATCAGACGACCGCCGACCCCTCGGCGGGCTCATACCCGTGGAAGCGATCGAACTCCGCGTGGTGATGGGCCTGCAGCACCGGGACATCGATCACGAACGGCCGCCCCTCGAGGTTGGCCTGCTTCGCCTGCTCGAGCGCCTTGCCCAAGCCCTCAACCGAGTCGACGCGCACGCCATCGCAGCCGCTCGCCTTGGCGATCCCGATGACATCGATCGGCGGATCGAAGGACGTTGCCACGATCCGATTGTCATGGGCACGGCGCTGGATCCACTGCACCCAGCCGAACGCGGCGTCGTTCATCACGACCCACGTCACCGGGAGCTTCTCCTGCACCGCGGTGCCGAGCTCGTGGATCGACATCTGGAACGATCCGTCGCCGCAGGTGGAGACGACGTGGCGGTGCGGTGCGGCGAGCTTCGCCGCCATCGCGCCGATGATGCCGTAGCCCATCGCCGTCTGTTCCGCCGGCGGCACGCAGCACTCGGTGTCAAGCACTTGGTAATACGGCCAGTAGTAGACCCAGAGATCCTGACCGCCGTTCTCCTTGACGAGGATGGTGTTGTCCCCGAAGACGCGGTTGATCTCGCTGACGATGAACTTGCCCTGCAGCGGCATCCCGGCCTCTGCGGATGCCACTGCATCCGCACGGGCGGCAGCGATGGCGCGAGCGCGGCCCTCGGTGATCTGCGCGGTCCACGCCGGATTCGGCGTGGCGCCGATCCGCCCCAGTTCGGCATCCAGCGCCTCGACGGCGAGTCGGGCATCGGACTGGATGGCAACATCGGGGCGCCAGTTCCGGCCGAGTTCCGCCGACTCGATGTCGATCTGGATCGTCTTGGCACCGGCCGCCCGCGGCAGGAATCCGCCTTGGAATTCCTCCATGCGGGATCCGACGGTGATCAGCAGGTCCGCCGCCTCGTAGACCTCACGAGGGAAGGTGGTGCGGTAGAGACCGGTCAATCCGCAGAACATCGGGTGCGTCTCGGCCACCGAGCTCCGTCCGGCTGGGGTGGTTTGGATGGGAATGCCGAAGCGTTGCGACAACGCGGCCACGGCATCACCGGCACCGGAGATGTAGGCACCACCCCCGGTCACCAGCAACGGGCGCTGGGCCGATTTGATCAATTGCGCCGCATCTGCGATGTCCTGCGGATTCGGCCCCGGCTTCGCGGCTGGGACCGAGCGCTCGTAGGCGGGGATGTCCCACTCACCGAGACCGATATCGCCGGGAAGCTCGACGTAGACCGGGCCGGGTTGGCCGCTGGTGGCGAGCTGAATCGCACGGCGAATGGTCCAGGGGATCCGCTCCGCGATCTCGACCGTGGTCGCCCACTTGGTGATCGGAGCCATCATGCCGATGTGATCGGTCTCCTGGAACGCACCCTTGCCATAGTTCTGGCGGTTCGCGCGGACACCGAGGATCAGCATCGGCGTGCACCCGGAGTAGGCCTCGAGCACGCCCGGCACCAGGTTGGCGATGCCAGGACCCGGGCAGCCGAAGCACGCCGCGATCTGACCGGTCACCCGCGTGTAGGCCATCGCGAGGAAGGCGCCCGAGGTCTCGTACCGCACCCCGATCGCGCGCGGTCCTCCATCGGGCTCAGCCTCGTAGACCGCATCGTAAAGATGCCCCGGATCGCCGGGCAGGCCGAACACGAAAGGCACGCCCTCGGCGCGGAGGCCGGCAACCACTGCCTCCCATCCTGTCATCATCGCCATACCACTTGCTCCTCGCGACACATCCCGATCGATCACCTGCTGATCGCCCGCGGATTTCCCTGCGGCGAACTCGCCAACGCCGTCAGGCTAGGGGAACCATCGGTCTGCGTCAATCACGAATGCGCGGCCCGGAAAGGCAACGAGGCATCAGCGCACGAGGCGCGTCGCAGGCGGAATCAGCAACGCCTGCTCATCAGTCGAACCGGGTCGCCGGATCATCAGGGAAAGACCCGCGGCGAGAAGGCAGAACAGTCCAGCCGTGAGAAAGGCGAGCAGGTAATCTCCGGTGATGCCGCGCAGCACGCCGGCCCCTGTGGCAGCAACCGCGGCTCCCAATTGATGCGCCGTGAACACCCAACCGTAGATGACCGGGCCAGCCAACCTCCCGTACTTTTCCGATGCGAGCTGCACCGTCGGCGGAACCGTCGCCACCCAATCGAGGCCATAGAAGACGATGAACAACACCAGTCCGAACTTCGGAGACCCGAACGCCAGCGGCAGCAGGATCAACGACAGTCCGCGCAGTCCGTAATAGGCCGAGAGCAACTTGCGCGAGTCCCAGCGGTCGGTCAGCCACCCGGAGATGGTCGTCCCGATCACATCGAAGATGCCAACCATCGCAAGCAAGCTCGCCGCAGCAACTTCGGCCATGCCGTGATCCATGCTGGCGGGAATCAGGTGTGTCCCGATCAGTCCGTTGGTGCTGAGACCACAGATGAAGAACGTCGCCGCGAGCAGCCAGAAGTCGCGATCATGGGATACGCCTTGCAACCCCTTGAAGGCGGTGACGATGGGATTGGCGGTGGGGCGCACCATAGGAGGATCCGATTCGAGGGCGCCGTAGGGGACCGTATCCACATCGGCCGGCCAATCGCGCAGGAAGATGGCGGCGATCGGGATCACCGCAACTGCCCCTGCGGCAATGGTGATGGAGACGGCCCGCCACCCCACCGACGCCGCCAAACTCGCCAGCACCGGGAGGAAGATCAGCTGCCCGGTCGCACTCGCGGCGGTCAGTAATCCGAGCACCATGCCGCGTCGCCGCACGAACCATCGGTTCGCCACGGTGGCTGCCAAGATGCTCGCCATGCTGCCGGTGCCGATCCCGACAACCACCCCCCACAGCAGAATCATCTGCCAGGGCTCGGTCATGCGCGTGGTCAGGAGCGCGCCGATCGCCACGGCGCCCAAGGCGACGGTGGCGACTTTGCGGATGCCCCAGCGCATCATGGCCGCCGCCGCGAACGGTCCGGTGAACCCGAAGAAGAGCAGATTCACCGACACCGCCGACCCGACGAGCGCCCGGCTCCAGCCGAACTCTTCTTCGAGCGGCACCATCAACACGGCCGGCGTGCTGCGGAACCCGGCCGCGCCAAGCAGGATCAGGAAGGTCGCGATGAAGACCACCCATGCGTAATGGATGCGGCGGACAGGTGGTGCTGCGTGGTCAGCCATGGTGCGGTGAACCCCTGCGATGTGGAACGTCGATGCTCTTCTTTCCAACAGGATAGCTGGTTCGGCAGTGGGGTACTTCAGCGGCTGCCGACGATCTGCTCGATCCGATCCTATGCCATTTCCAACGCCATGGGCCTGCCCCATCCCGAATTGTCCGCAAAACCCGCTACACTCCCCCGCAACGCGGCACACCCGGTTGCCTGCCGCGCGGTCGGGGGACCTCAATGGAGAGGATTGTCAGCGCGCGTCGGCGCGTCACCATTGCCCGTTGCCTTGCAGCAGCCGTGACGGCTGCAGGATTCGGCATCCCTCGTCAACCCGCGGCAGCGTCGGCGTCCAAACCGACCATCGTGCTGATCAACCTCGACGACCTCGATTTCCGGTCAATCGCCCACATGCCGCAGACACTTGCTCTGATCAGCGATGCAGGCATGACCTTTGCCAACTGTTTGGTGAGCCAACCGGGATGCAGCCCATCGCGTGCGACCCTGCTGCGTGGCCAGTACCCACACAATCATGGCGTCCTTCGC
>JAPOLF010000096.1 GCA_029977305.1 bacterium
GGTCTTCGGGTCGAACGCCTTCTTCGCGATCTCCATCATCGCCGACTTCGAGAGCATCATCGCCGCGGATTCCTGCAGCTCGCCGTTCGGTTGACCGTCGGCTCCCATCACGACGCCCTCGGTCTCTGTCTCCGCGGTCACACCGTGCGTCGTCAAGGTGAAGGTGTTCACCGTCGCCAAGTGCCCGCTCGCATGATGGACATGGATCTCCCGCGTCGTGGTGATCGCGTCGAGGTCCGCCTTCGTCATCCGCGGCGAGTCGAGGAAATAGATCGGGTCAAATCCCCAGCCGATCAGCGGCGTGGCCGGATCCGCGAGTGCCGCCTCCGCCTCCGTCAACCGGGAGATCACCTCGGCGACGCTCCCGCACCCCGGCCGCACCACCCCATCCGGGCCCTTCCGGTCATACCGTCCGAGGTAGGTGTAGTCCCAATACGCGCCATCAGCGGGATGCCCGTGCGCCTCGACGAACCCCGGCACCAGCACGTGGTCCTTGAAGGTCGTGTCCAGTGTGTGGGCACCCCACCCGGACACCTCGTCGAGCGTCCCCACCCCGAGAATCCGCCCATCGGCCACCGCGACGTGCGTCCCCACGGGGTTGCTCGGGTTCATCGTGACGATGGTTCGTGCCTGGAAGATCGTGATCGGACCCATCTGCTGCTCCGTTTCCCCTGCTCGCTGACCATCACCTCATGGGTAGCACGGCTTCGCGCCCCGCGGGACCGCCAAGACGGGCCAATTTCGGGCCAATTGCGCCCCTTCTGCTAGGGAAATTCCAGCCCCTCGAGACTCCCCGGCAACCCGATCGCCACCAACCGCGACAGGCGCGGCCGATCGCCCCATGGCTCCCCCCGCCGCACCTTCCAGCGTTTGCCAACCAATTGGAAGACCGCCTCCCGCTCCGCGTCATCCTCCAGCGCGAGCACCCCCTTCGCCCGGATCACCTCCGCCGGCAGCGCCGCCGCCCACGCCTCGATCTGCGCTCGCCCGATCGGTCCCGCGATCTCCCAACTCCGGCTCTCGAACGGGTGATCCTCCATCGCCTCGCGGTGTGCTTCGCCAACCCGATCCGCATGGGCTCCCAACAGCAGCGCAAGCGGCACATTCGCCCCCACCGCATCGATGATCCGCACCCCCGGGATCACCTCCGCCAGCCAGTGGCGGGTCGCCGCGACATCTTCCGCGCTCACCAGATCCACCTTGTTCAGCACGATGATGTCAGCCGCCTGCAGCTGGCCGATGATCTGCCGCCCCATCCGCGGATCGGCCGCCCGTTCCCGCACCGTCTCGGCGTCGGTGACCACGATCACGCCGTCCAGACGAAATCCCGGCAGGGTGCCGAACTGTCCGATCTTCCACGGATCTGACACCCCGCTCGCCTCGATCACCACCGCATCCAGCCGCGGCTCCCGCTCCAGCAGCGGATAGAGCGTCAGCGGAAACTCCGCCGCCAACGAGCAGCAGATGCACCCATTGCTCAGTTCGATCGTCTCCCCATCCGCCGACACCACCAGCGATGCATCGATGTTGATGGCGCCGAAGTCGTTGACGATGACCGCGATCCGTCGCCCCGCGTTCTCCCGCAGGATGCGGTTGAGCAGCGTCGTCTTCCCCGCCCCGAGAAACCCGCCGATCACGGTGAATGGGATTGGAAGATGTGCGCTCATTGCAGCGTCCTTCGCCGTGTTGCGGGGCCGGTAGCCTTTAGCAATACTAGCGAGCGGGAGGCGCCTCCCACCGTATCCGATCCTCAAGCCGTATGGACCAGGATCGGTGCGACGAGACTTGGCTGAAGGAGGCATCGGTGGACCAGCACCAATTCGATGAGTTCGCCCGACGACTCGCCCAGCCGCTCACCCGGCGCGGCGGCCTCCGGGGCATTGCCGCCGCCATCGCCGGCCTCACCGTCGGCATCCCGGCGGCCGACGCCGCCCGCAAGGCCAGCCGCCGCCACGAGAAGCTCGCCTGCCGCAACCTCCACAGCCAGTGCACCTCCGACGACCAGTGCTGCACCAACAACTGCGCCCCCGTGCCACCCTACGAAGGCACTGGCTTCCGCTGTGCCCGCGGCCACCATCGCCGGAAGGGCGACGGCAAGAAGAACGGCGGGGGAGGCGTCGATCCCTGCGACCAGACCTGCACCGTTTGTCCCACCTGCGCCTACACCACCATCACCGCTGCGGTGATGAACGCACAATCCGGCAGCACCATCTTCATTGCCCCGGGCATCTACGAGGAAGAGATTGTCTTGGTTGGCGATGGCCCGTCCGTGCTTACCTTCGATCGCTGTGGTTGCACCGGTGAGGTCATCTGGCGTGGCGTGCCGGCGGGTTCGCAGTCCTCCGGCCCTCAGCCCCAAGGCCCGGGATATTATCCCTGCACGCTTGGCGTCATCGGCGAGCGGGACGTGACCATCCGCAACATTTCGATGGTCGGTTCGCCATCTGCTGGCTTCGCCAACGCGCAAATCCTTGTTGCGAATGACCCGATCAACAACCTGAGCACCTTCCGTGCAGACGCGGTGGTGTTCCGGGACATGCTGACGGCGGACTCCTATGGCGTGGCGCCGCTCTTGATCTCTGGCCGGGTCTCAGCCAGTGTGGAAAACTGCACGTTCCAGAACAACACCAGGTACTACACTGGCGGCGTGGAGTTTATGGGGACCAGAGATGGTTCAGCGCTTGCGATCACCAATTCGCTGTTCACTGAAAACAGTGGACGTAACCATGCCGGGGCAATCCACGTGGAAGGCGCCAGCCTGACGGTGAGCGACACCACCATCACCGCGAACGAGTGCTACGAAGAGTTCGGCGGTGGAGCCGTCACCCTTTACCCGGGAACGAGCGCAACGTTCACTGACAGCACGATCTCGGCCAACGTTGGCACCGGAGTTGGTGGGGGCTTCTACGTGGTCGCCGACGTCGACGAAGTGGGAGCATCGATTGATCTAACCTTGGCAGGCGCAACCACGGTCACCGGCAATACCGCTGGTTCGGTCGCTGGTGGTCTCGCGGTGGATGGCACGTTTGCCACCGTCACCGGCGCCACGACTCGCGTCAGTGGAAACAATCCCGACCAGTGTGCCGAACGAACGGACGGTGTGAACTGGACCATCGTCGCGGGGTGCGCTTACTAGACATTGCCGGAGTCCGAGGTTGACGTGCCCGAGCCCGCAAGGTTCGGGCACGTCGTTTTCCCTGACCATTGATTGCTCTGGCCGCTGCGTCGCCAAGCCCGATGGCACCACCAGCGTGAACGGCAATCCCAACCAGATCGCGATGTTCTCGAACACCGCGTGCCAACCCGCAGGTGACTGCCCACCGAACTCCGGCCGAGAGCGCCGCGTGCCGATCCAGCAGTGGTCACCATGCATGATCGGCAACGATCCCTCCGGCAACTACTGCGCTGTCGTCTATGTGAGGGGAGCCAGCCTGCGCCGTGACCACAATGGTGCGGAGGCTCCGCCACTTCCGTGGCGATTCCGTGGTGAATCCGCACTATGCCGGACGCGGTCTATTCAGCATAATTCATCCGACACGGAGTTCGTGTCCGCTGAACCATGAATGAGGGGCACCCACATGGAAAACGCACGCTTCGACGCCTTGGCGAAAGCCCTCGGCGCACCGGTCAACCGGCGGTGGCTCGCCGCGGCCGCCATCCTCGGGCTGATGCCCGCCCAGGCATTTGCCGAGGGCCCCGACGCCGAGATGATCCCTCCCCCATGCCGACGCATTCGCCAGCAGTGCGCCACCGGCGCCGAGTGCTGCTCCGGCCGCTGCATCCTCAAGGCCGACGGCACCTCCCGCTGTGGTCGCAAGCATGGTCGCAAGCGCGGCGGTGGCGGCGGCGGGCGCGATGGTGGCGGAGGAGGCGGCGGTGGCACCTGTGGCACCGAGGGCACCCTGTGCACCACATCAGCCGAATGCTGCGAGGATTTCGACTGTCAGATCACGGGGCCGAATGAATTCCGGTGCCTGCCGGCACCGCCGCCGCAAACGGTCGTGCTCGGCAACCCATGCAATCCGCAGGACACCTGTGAAGAAGGCACGTGCCAGACCTATACGGATTCAATGAAGGCGACGATGAACCCGATGAATCCGGAGCAAACGTATTGCTTGCTCAACCTGGGCGCTGCCTGCGATGCGAGTGACCCGGACCACGTGAATTGGTCCAGCAGCAACTGGCCCGGATGCAAAGGCACCCAGTGCTGGGGCTCCATCTGCGGAAACAAGGTGAACGTCAACACCCCGTCTGAGCCCTGTGGAAACACGATGGACAGTTGCAAGAACTCCGGGCACAACGTCTGGATGCCCGGTGCCGGCGGCGGAATCTGCTCGACCGACGTGGAGGGCAATGGCTACCAATTCTCGAGTTGGAGCAACGTCACGTGCAATTCATCACAGGATTGTTCCATGAACCAGCGTTGCGCCGAGATTCAGACATGGTCCGTGTGCAATGGCAGTGGAATGTACACCTCACCGGGATCGTACTGCGTCGGCTACGTCGCCGATTAGTGCTCGATCGGGGCAATTGAGACGCCCTTGTTCATCGGCGCCCGCGGAAACGCGGGCGCCGCTCGTTGGGGCGTGATCAGGTCATCAGTGGGAGACGAACGTCGCAACCAGCGCCAATAACTCGCGATTGCTCACGGGTTCGTGCCGCCGCTTCGCCGCCGCCAATTCCCGCATCGGCAGCACCTCGCCGATCAGCACCCGCACCGCCTCGATCCGCTCCTGCCAGTGCTTCCAGACCAGGATCCGCCGAGCCGCCGCCAAGTCTTCCGAGGCATCGATCAGGCGGAGCGCCGCCCGCGCATTCTCCAGCGTCGGGTGCGCCATGATCGCCGACGCCGCTGCCACCAGCGACACCACGATCGCCCATCGATCTTCTGAGCCGAAGGCATCCTCCAGCAGGAGGCGGGCCGTGCTCAGCGCCTCCTCGATCCGACCCTGGTCGACCAGCACGCACACCAGATGCGCCCGTGAGCTCAGCGCGTAGATGAGCGCGCCCAATCCCTCGCGGATCGCGATCGTCCGCTCGAATCGCCGCTCCGCCTCTTTCAACTCCCCGTGGTACTGCGCGAAGATTCCGGCGAGATTGTGGATCATCGCCACCGGCAGACTCGGCGACAGCGTCTCGGCGACGGCGAGCGCTTCCGCCAGCAACTCGGCGCACAGCGGACCGGAATCATTGGTGGCGAGCATCGTCCGAACCCGTTCCCCCATCGCCAACATCCGCAACTCCGGATCCTCCACGATGGTGGCAAGCCGCTGCATCTCCTCCGCATACTTGAGCGACACGGGGATGTCGTTCTGCAGGAACGCGAAGTACGATCCCCAATGCGCCGTCCAGCAACTATTCGTGCTCACCGTCTCAGGGTGAATCGTGCTGATCACCCGGACCCATCGTCGCGCCTCCGAAGTCTCCGATCGCGCCTGCCAGAACGTCCCGAGGTTCGCGATCAGCTTGTGTGCCACATCCCCTTCCCCCGGGGTCTCGCTCACCCAGCACAGTGCCCAGTTCAAGTTCTCCCGGTCACGATCGAACTGCGCCAGCCAGACGTCCGGCTCCGGGCTGAGCACATGCATCTCGATAGATTCATATTCATCGGCGAGGAAGTGCACCAGCGCGCGCTCTGCCGTGTGCTCTTTCCCCGCAGCGCGCAACAGCGGCCGGGCGAACATCCGGAACGCCTGCAACATCCGCCACCGCTGACCGAACGGGAGGTCATCCGTCGGTAGCGGCTCGATGAAGTTCTTGTTGTCAAGCGCGGTGAGGATGGCGAGCACATCCGCGTCGCGCGCCGAGACCGCCGTCGCCAGCGCCTCAGCGATCCCCAGATCGAATTCCCCCGGCACGATGGAGAGCGCAAGCAACAGCTGCTGCTCCTGTTGTGTGAGCAGATCGAACGTCCAGCCGATTGCGGCGGCCATCGTCTCGAATCGCTGCCGCTTCCCCGGTTCCTGTGAGAGCACCGCCATCCCGCTCGATTCGAGCAGCGTCAGCAGTGCATGGGGGGAATACGCATCTGATTGCGCCGCTGCCAACTCGATCGCCAACGGCAGCCCATTGAGCAATCGGCCGATCTCGCCGATCGTGAAGGCATTCCCCGCGTGCAGGTGGAAGCCTCGGTTCACCAATGCGGCGCGTGCGGCGAACAGCTCCACCGACTCCGTCGCCATCACCCCGTTGAGATCCCCCGCCTCGATCATCTCCGCGGTTGGCGCTGTGAGCGACCCCACCACCACCACGGAGAACCGCCGCCCGCTCAGCCGCATGCGACTCGAGACGACAACGCACAATCCGGGACACTGGTCGAGCAGGTGGTTCAGCGCCTCTTCCAAGCCATCGACCCGATCGACATCGTCGAGCACCACCACCCACTCGCCGTCGCCGAGGTCGTGCTGGAGGCGTTCACGCCAGTGCGGTTCGTCGTCGCTCAAATCGATCGCCCGTGCCAGACCGCGGATCACCTCGTCGCCGGTGCTGGCCGCGTGACATTCGACGATCACCACCCGCTTGCCGTGCCACGCCGCCCACTGCCGCGCCGCCTCCTGCGCCACGACGCTCTTGCCGATCCCCGCCGGCCCGACGACCTGCACCGTCATTCGCCCCGCCGAGAGATGCCGCGTGATCGCGGCGATTTCCGCCGCTCGACCCACGACCTCACCGCTGCTGCGCTGATGGTGATGGTTGGGACCACGCTGCACGCCACGGTCCACCGCCGCCGCCGCGACTTCTCGGTCGACCGCCGTCAGATCAAGCGCATCGGACAACCGGCGCATGGTGTTTGGGTGGGGGGTGGTGACCAGTCCCCGCTCAATGTCGCTGATCGTCCGCAGCGACACCCCCGAGACCGCCGCAAGCTCACTCTGACTCAGGAGCGCCCGCTTGCGCGCATTCCGCAATAGGTCAGCGATGTTGGGTGGATTCGTTGACATTGCCGCACTCCCACCAGTGCTGCTCGCTCAACGCCGAAGGTCATCACGTCATCGACTGAACGTTGATTGTGATGGCGCTCACCCGGCGTTTCAACGATTCCGTGGTGATTCCGTGGGTTTCCTGCAACCCCGCAACCCCGGATGAGCGTGTAGGATCACCGCCTCGCAGACCAACGAGCAAACATCTCGCCCCCGGCGGGCGGTCAGGAGTATTCCTTGGAGCATCGCGCAGTCGAGCAAGTGGCAAGACGTCTCGCCATCGCCACCGGTCGCCGGGGCGCGATCGGGAGTGCTCTGGCCGGCATCCTCGCGGCCACATCCGCGGCGGCAGCTGGTGAGAAGGCGAACAACGCCAATCAACGCCGCCGCCGTGGCGGTTCCGAGCCGCAGGGTCCCTGCGGTGACGGGTCCGGACCTGCCAACCGCTGCGAGCGCGACAGTGAATGCTGCACCGGGGTCTGCGGCAGCAATCGTCGCTGTCGCTGCCTCTCTGTGGGTTCCGCCTGCACCGAGACCATCAATTGCTGCAACACCATGATCTGCGACGGGGGTGTCTGCGCCGGAGGCTCGAGTGGCGCCACCGGTGTCACAGGTCCCACCGGCCCGACTGGCCCCGGTGCCACCGGCCCTACCGGCATGTCAGGCCCCGCAGGCGTCGATGGCGTGGCGGGTGCATCTGGCCCCACCGGCGCGACAGGTGCCACCGGTCCCACGGGCGTCACGGGTGCC
>JAPOLF010000097.1 GCA_029977305.1 bacterium
AACAGTGAGGCAGACGCGTTACTCGCCAAACTCCAACGCGACGACATGCGCCATCTCTGGGTCTCGTACTCCGATTACAACGGGCGCAGCCAGGGCAAGTCGATCCCGAAATCCCGCTTCGCCTCCACCGCCGAGAAGGGCATCACCTTCGCCCGCGCCAACCTCGGCCACAACGTCACCGACCACGGCGCGCCCGACACCATCTTCACCGCCGACAGCGGCGATTTCTTCGCCGTCCCCGATCCCACCGCCTACTACCCCTATCCCCTCATGGCTGATACCGCCCGTGCGGTCTGCTGGATGCGGCAAGAAGGCGGGGACGCTTGGGAGGGCTGCCCGCGCACACGCCTGAAACTCCAGGTCGACGCCTACGCCGACCGTGGCCTGAGCGTGCAAGCCGCCTACGAACCCGAGGGCTACCTCTTCCGCCAAGAGGAGGACGGGACACTCCAACCCGCGATCGAGAAGGGGATGTTCACCGTCAACGCGCTGAACAGCCAAGCCGCCTTCTTCCACCGCGTCTCCGACACGCTGGAAGAGATGGGAGTGGCGCTCGAGCAGGTGGCGCCGGAGTGGGCCCCTGGGCAGTTTGAGGTCAACCTCAAGTACGGCGAAGCGATCCGCGCCGCCGACAACCTGCTCATCCTCAAGGACACCGTGCGCGCCCTCGCTCGTGAGGCGGGGCTGGTCGCGACCTTCATGCCGAAGGTGTGGGAAGACTCCGGTGGCAGCGGCAATCACATCCACCTCAGCCTCTGGGATCGCGAGGGCAAGAGCCTGAGCGAGGGGACCGATCACCCCAGCGGCCTGGGCGAGGTCAGCCAGTGGTTTCTCGCCGGGATTCTGGCACATGCACGGGCATTGGTGGGCGTGGGTGCCCCGACGCCGAACTCCTACAAGCGGTTGCAGGCGGGGTCATGGGCCCCCGCGCACGCCGCGTACTCGATCAGCAATCGCAGCTCCTTGGTGCGCATCCCCGGCAAGGCGCGGCAGCGGGTGGAGTTCCGGTCGGGGGACAACCTCAGCAACCCGTACCTCTTCCTCGCCGCGCTGATGGCTGCGGGGTTGGACGGCATCGATCGCCGATTGCCGCTCGGCGCGCCCGCTGAAGGCGATCTCGGTCACATGGCCGGTGAGGAGCTTGAGCGGCAGGGCATCGCGGAACTGCCACGCACGGCTGCCGAGGCGCTCGATGCGGTGGAGGCCGATGCGGTGGTGATGGCCGCCTTCGGGCCGATCATCGGACCGGAATGGCTCCGGGTGAAGCGCTCGGAAGTCGCGCTGTACAACACGGTCGTGTCCAACTGGGAACGCGAGACCTATCTGCTGGCGTAGGGCGTCCACGGCAATCGACGTATCAACCAAGGAGCATCTGGTGTTCAACTTCTCCGAGATCCCCTGCATCGACAACCACTGCCACCCGTACCTCTTCGAGGTCGACCCTCAGCACTACGCGCCGCTGGAATCCTTCGTCGGGTTCAAGGACGGCTCGCCGGAGTCCAACGCGCACCGCGACCACATGCTCTACAACCGCTGGGCGATCCGGGAGTTGGCCAAGTTCCTCGGGGTGGACCCGACTGCGGAGGCGGTGGCGAAGGCGCGGGCCGCTGTCGGCGACGAGGGGGCCTACGTCACCCGGCTCTTCGCCGATGAGGGCATCAAGGGCTTGGTGATCGACACCGGGTACCCGCAGCCGCCGGTGGACATGGTCGAGTTCCGGAAGCGGGTGCCGACCACCCTCTTCCCGGTCTTCCGCATCGAGCCGCTGATCAAGGCACTGCTCGATGAGCGGGTCGCAGAGTTCGCGACGTTCATCAGCCGTTACGACAGTGCGATCCGGCGGGCGCTCCGCGAGGAAGGCTTCATCGCGGTGAAGTCGATCATCGCCTACCGCACCGGCCTCGAGATCAAGATGGAGCACGAGAGCGACGCCGCCGGTGCGACCGGGCTCGCCGCGGCGTTGGCAAAGCCGACCGAGATGATGGCGAGCAAGCCGCTGCGCGATCACCTGCTGCTGCGCGCGCTGCGGATCTGCCGCGAGGAGAACGTCTCGTTCCACGTGCACACCGGCATCGGTGACGCCGACATCGTGCTCGCGCGGTGCAATCCCGCCCTGCTCAACGAGACCCTCAAGCAGCCCGGATACCGTGACACCAAGGTGGTGCTGATCCACTGCTACCCCTACGTCGAAGAGGCGTCCTGGATGGCAGCTGCTCTGCCGAACGTGTGGATCGATCTCTCCGAGGGGGTGCCGTTCGCGTTGGTCGCGACCGATCGCATCTTCGAGAAGGGGCTCGATCTCGCGCCGATCAACCGCATCTTCTTCGGGACGGATGCCTTCGCCGCGCCGGAGCACACCTGGCTCGGCGCGAAGCTCGCGAAGCAGTCGCTGGCGCGGGTGCTCCAGTCGTTCCACGAGCGAGGCTTCATCGAGGGGTCGGAAGGATACGAGATCGCCGAGAAGATCCTCATCGGCAACGCCCGGGACATGTATCTCGCCGGGTGAGCCCAGCGTGATGCCTCAGTCCTGGATGTCGAACGCGGCGACCACCGCGCGTTGCATCGCGGGATGGGCGTCGAGCAACCCATCGACGGCGAACCGGAACGATGCCGCGAGTTGGATGAACTCCAACGGCGAGAGCGCGAGGGTGACAAAATCCAGCGTGACCTCGATCCGGTCGTCCTCGCTGAGGCCGTTCTTCGGCTGTTGCGGCATATCAACCGCAACTTGGAGACCGGTCTCCGGCCAAATCATGTCGAGCAGGTTGATCGAGACGGGGGCGTCATCGGCCATTGGGATTCTCCGTGCTGAGGAACGGCGCGAGCACTGCGCAATGGTATGCTGCGCCGCGTCACGCCGCTGTGCGCAGGTGATGTCCGATGCCCGCTGATCCCGCAGGCCCCATCTGTTTCATCCACATCCCGAAGACGGCCGGCACCGCCTTTGACGCGACCATGGCGCGATTGCCTGGATTGCGTGAGCGGTCGGTGCGGATACCGGAGCTGTTCGAGCGCCCCGGACAACCTGTGGTGATGACCAGGCGGGAGCATTGGCCGCCGGACGTGGCATCGGCGAGTTACGTCTCTGGCCATGTGTCCTGGGACGATTTCGCCGCTATGGTTCCCCATGGTCGGTTCATCACGGTGATGCGGGATCCGCTTTCCCGGGTGGTCTCGCACTACGCCCACAATCGCCAGCTCTATCTTGGGACGACTCCAGCAGACCATCCCCACATGGCGCGGCGGCGCGCCTGCTTCGAACGTTCCCTCGCGGAGTTGGTGCGCGATCCCGCCTCGCCGTTCTACCCGCTGACCTGGCCGCTGCAGGTGAGAACCTTTGCCGGAGGTCGCCAATGGGATGACTATGTTCATGGCCGCAACATGGTGAGGCCGGAAGAGTGGCCGACGCTGGAACGAATCGCCACCGAGCGACTCGACCAACTGTGGTGGATCGGCCTCACCGAGACGATCGATCGCGACCTGCAGACGCTCTACGAAGCGCTTGGCATCGGACCGATGGGGGTGCTGCTCTCCCGGAATGTGGCCGAACCCGCGTACAAGATGTCCGTCAACGACCTCGATGCGGAGACGCGCGAGATGCTGCTCGAACGACTCCAACCCGATGTCCGATTGGTCGAACGGGCGCGGCAGATCGCCGAGGCGCGGCATGCGGCGGCGGTTGATCGTCTGCTTGCTCGCGGCGTCGGGGTGGTCGCCCTGCCGGGGCAGCGGTTGTCCCCGCAGTTGGATCTTGCACAAGCCAGTGCCCAGCCCGGCTGGCATCGCCCAGAAGGCGAGGACGCGCGCCGCTATGTGTGGACCGGACCTGAGCAAGTGTCCGTGGTCGACGTGGGCATCCCGGAGGATTGTCGCCGTTGGCAGGTGGAGCTCGAGGTGGCCAACTTCATGGTCGGCGAACCGGAGGACGTGCGGATCCTTGTTGACGGCGTTGAAGCGCCGGCAGCGGTGACCGGTTCCGGGCCATGGACGATCGTCGCGCAGATGCCGGGAGCGTTCCAGCCGCTGCGCGCGGGCCAACTGCGGGTGTCGGTGATCGCGCCAGGGGTTGCGCGGCCGTCGGACATCGGGCGTGGGGCCGATCGTCGCATCTTGGGGATGGCGGTGAAGCGCCTCGCCGTGGTGCCGGGCCGATGACCCGCACGCCATGGATCACCGCCACGCCGAATCCCGCGCCGGGCGGTCCAGGCCTAGGCGTCACCACCATCGCTTGGGACGCCGGCACTGACGATGCCGATGTATGGGTGTCGCAAAACGGCGCTATGGAAAGTGCATTCGCTGGCGACGGACGCGGCCGCCAAGTCGCGGACTGGATCCAATGGCCGTTCGCCTATCACTTCCGTCTGCGCGCGAGAGACACCGGAGCAGTGCTGGCTGAAGTCCGCGTTTCGCGCGATCCCTTGCTGCCGGAGATCGCCGCACGGACCGTGGTTGCCACAGTGACCGAGGCGCATGATCCCTATGCGCGCGACACCGAATTGTTGTTCCGATCCCTGCGGGCCTTCGGCGGCGAGATGGCGCGATCCCGGGCGATCGCCTACGTCGTGGATCAGGTGGACGATGCCTTCGGAGAGCGCTTGGAATCGCTGCAGGTGGAGGTGCGCGTGGTGCCGCGCGTGGTGGGGACGCATCGCACCGCGAACAAGCTGCGCATGTTTGAGGAACCGCCCGATGCCGACTGGTTGGTGGCCCTCGACAACGATCTGGTGGTGGCGCGTGATTTCTCGGCGCAGGTGTTCGGCGAGGCGCTCGGGGTTTGCCTGATCGATGACTTCCGCTATGACCGCGATGACTGGCGACACTATCAGCGCCAGCTCGGTGTCGAGCCGCAGCGTCAGCGCAGCATCGCCGTGCGGCCGGTCGGCGGCGAACCGGAGATTCCCATGGCGTTCCATGGTGGGGTCCAGATCGTGCCGCGCGACCTGGTCACCACGTTCGGGAAGGCGTGGCGGGACGGCATCGCGCGCGCTCCGCTCGACGTGAGCAGCCCGCCCGAGCATGGATGGTCGGAACATATGGCGCGATTGATCCAGCAGAGCGATCAACCGTCCCTGACGCGCGGGGTGTTCGCGGCGGGGATCCCGTGGCGGATGCTGCCGCTCGCGATGAACGTGCCGACGCACACCGAGATCCACCCCGCCCTCGATCCCGACCATGTCGTGCCGTACCTGATCCACCATCACCACCGACGCGATGCGGAAGGTCGGGTCCTGCCCGGGTCGCACGCGCGGTTGAACGAGGAGATCTACCGGATCAACCGGGTACTCTTCCCCGCCACCGGCGCGGGAGGATGAGCCGAAGACTTGCCGAACACCTGTTCGCCTCCTAAGATGGGGTCGTCGACATCTGAGCACCACGCGCGCCAACACTGATGGGGTGGCAACGATGACTCGCCAAGCAGCAGCTGACGAAACCGAAGACGGGGGACACGCGGTCGCAGAGGCCGGGGCACGGTTTGATCCGACGCCGCATGTGCGACAGCTGCGCGGCCGAGGAGGCGGGGAGTACCTCGACGTGAAGTGGAGGCTGGTGTGGCTGCGCTCCGATCACCCCGATGCGGTGATCGAGACGCAACTCGTCCAACTTGACACCACGATCGCGGTCTTCAAGGCCATCGTCACCCTGCCCACGGGCGGAAGCGCCAGTGGCTACGGCAGCGAAACGCCCTCGGACTTCCCGGATTACATCGAGAAGGCGGAGACCAAGGCGATCGGGCGGGCGCTCAACGCGCTCGGCTACGGTGCCCAGTTCCGCGAACCGGGTGACGAGGAGTCGGCGCCCGCCGTCTCGACCCCCCCGGCACCGACCACCTCGCGGCGGAGCGGGCAGGGCGGATCGACATCGTCGCGGCGCTCCGCGGCAGCGACCTCGGCCCCGCCCGCTCCTGTTACAGTGGAGACGCCTCACGAGGCTGTGCCGGAACCGGTGGTCGACCACGTGCCTCCGCCGCCGGCTGATCCCGAACCGGGCGAGCGCGCCGCGGCCGCAGCAGACGATCTCGCGAGTTTCACCTGGCCGGCATTCCGCACCTGGGCGAAATCGGTCGGCTTCCGCGACATGAACGAGGTGAGCGCGCTCACCGGCTTGTCCAGCGCCGAGACCACGCCCGCCGAACTGCGTGCTGCGATCCTCGAAGCGTTCGCGAACGGTGCGACCATCCCCTCGGTGACGGAGTAGGCAACCGCTCGGCGCGATTCGTGCCGTTCCGGCCATGGCAAGGACCCGACGGGGAATGGCACACTCCATTCCTTGAGTGGTACGCGTGCAGGGTGAGCCGTGGGCATCCCGATTCTCGCCGTTTCCGACGAGACCGATCCCCGAATTCACAGCTCGACGGTGCGTGAGCGGCTCGGACACGTCCGAATGGTGCTCGGATGCGGCGACTTGCCCACCGACTACCTCGAGTTCCTCGCGGACGCCCTGAATCGCCCCGTCTACTACGTGCTGGGCAATCACGCGGAGGAATTGCGCCGGGGCGCGATGCGCGGGGATGAGCGCAAACCGATGGGGGCGACCGATCTCGGCGGGCGGGTGGTCCGCGATCCCGACACCGGACTGATCCTTGCCGGGGTTCCCGGTTCCCCGAAATACGGCAATCACGAACCGGCCCAATACACCGATTGGGAGATCCGGATCATGCTCGCGAAGATGGTGCCCCGTCTGATGTGGAACCGTCTGCGGCACGGGCGGGCACTTGATGTGCTGGTCACCCATGCGCCCCCGCGCGGGATTGGTGATCGGGAGGACGTTGCGCACCGCGGCTACGTCCCCCTCGTCGGGTTCGTCCGGTGGGCGAAGCCGAGCATCCACCTGCACGGCCACATCCACCTCTATGATCGCAACGAGTGTCGCGAGTTCCGTCTCGACGGCACGCGGATCATCAACGTCTTTCCCTACCAAGTGCTGGAACTCGACGACCCGCCGGCCGAGGTGCGCCGATGAGCGGCCAGTTCGATCAACAGGTCCGGCAGGATTTCGAGCGGGCACGGCAACGAGCCTTCGTGCACGACGTGATCGCCGTCCTGCAGCGCCGACAGAACGACTTGGTGCCCTATCACGAGATCCGGCAGCGGGTGTCGCCCGAGCGCGAGAGCTATCGCGGATTGCAGACGGTGCGGCTCGACCAGATCGTGGGCAGCATGGACCGCTTCCAGGATTTCGATCGCGAGTTCCTGCCGCGCAAGCGGTTCGTCGCGGGACGCTGGCAGAACGTCGATCGGGCGTACTACCAGGATGTCCAGCTGCCGCCGATCCAGCTCTATAAAGTGGGGGACATCTACTTCGTGAAAGATGGCAACCACCGCGTCTCGGTGGCGCGCGAGCGGGGGCAGGAATTCATCGACGCCGAGGTGTACGAGGGCCACGTGCGCGTGCCGCTCACCCCGGAGATGGAACCGCGCGAACTGCTGATGCAGGCGGAGTATGGCGAATTCCTGCGCAGAACGAATCTCGATCGATTGGTTCCGGATCATGACATCCGGCCGACCTCGCTCGGGCGGTACGACGAAATCGTCGGGGACATCGAGGGGCACCGCGCGTG
>JAPOLF010000098.1 GCA_029977305.1 bacterium
CATCATGCGGCAGTGTGGACCTTCGATCCGATGCGCGCGGCCAATGCCCGCCTGAATCTCGAGAAGCTCGGGGCAACGGCGCGGTTGTTGACGATCGACAAGTACGGCCCGCTGCGCAGCGAATTGTACGGCGATGTGCCGAGCGATCGACTCACGGCGCACTGGGCGCTGACCGATCCACGCGTGCACGCCCGGTTGGCGGCGGTCGCCGCAGACACCTATCGGAGTCCGCTCCAACCGGATGTCACCTCATTTCCATTGGCGACGACGGGGAACGTCGGTGCCCTGCGGGGTGAGGATCTGATTCGGTACGCGATTCCGGGAGACATCGATCGCCTCGCCGGAGAGGATCCGGGCGCGGCGACGGACTGGCGGCGCGAGATGCGCGGCGTCCTCGGCGTGCTGCTCGACACGGTGAGGGCAGACGCGGACGCGTCGCGACATGATCCCCTGTCCTTCTCCGTCAACGCGCATGAGGGGACTCACGACATCGTCGGATGCATGTCTGACCGTCGGCCTGATGGCTCTCGGGTAAATGAGTATTTGCTGCGGCGCCGAACGACCGCATGAGCGCGAACGAGGAGCAATGACATGAAGTTTCGCAAGGCATCGGTGGTCATCGTTGAGTTGACGCTGCGGACGCCATTCACGACCTCGTTCGGCACATCGACGGTGATGCATCGCCCCTTCGTGTTGCTCGAGACCGAGGATGGTCGGGTTGGGGTCGGCGAAGTCCCGACGCTGAGCAATCCGGCTTACAAGGCGGAGTGTGACCACCCAGCGGTGCTGACGTCGCTGCGGGAGTTCCTGCTGCCGTCGCTCGTGCGGGCGCAGGAGACGCACGGGGGATTCTCCGGGGTCGATGAGGTGATCCGGGCCTACGATTGGGTGAAGGGTGCGGTGTTAGCGAAGAGCGGCATCGAGGCCGCGATGTGGGATCTGATGGCGCAGGAGCAGCACCTGCCGTTTTGGAAGATGTGGGGCGGGACGCGGACCTCATTCACGGTCGGGGTGAGCATCGGCGGGAAGAACATCGAGCAAGTGCTGGGGCTGGCAGAGAACGCCGTGTCACTCGGGTACCAGCGGCTGAAGGTGAAGATCTGGCCGGGATTCGACATCGAGCCAGCGCGGGCGCTGCGTGAGCGCTTCCCCGACGTGCTGCTGCAAGTCGATGCCAACTCGGCGTATGACATGACAAATTGGACCCGGCTCAAAGAATTGGACGGCCTTGATCTGCTGCTGATCGAGCAACCGCTGTACGACGACGACATCTATTTGCAATCCTTGATTTCCAAGGAGATCACAACGCCGATTTGCCTGGATGAGTCGATTCATTCGCTGCGCGACACCGAGGTGGCGTTGGCGCTCTGGGGGGATCTCGCCCCGGAGCGCTTGGTGATCAACATCAAGCCGCCGCGGGTGTCAGGCTTCACCGAGGCGATCGCCATCGCCAAGCGCTGCGAGGAGGCGGGGGTGCGGACGTGGATCGGCGGGATGCTGGATTCCGCGTGGGGCAAGGCGAGCAATCTCAACCTGAACACGCTCACGGCCTTCACCCTGCCGGGAGATCACTTCTCGCCCGGTGGAGCGTACTTTGTCGAGGACATCACCACGGCGAGCCTGAGTTGCACCAATGGGCTGTACACCGTGGGTCCGGGCATCGGGCCGGGGTTGGAGATCGATTGGGAGGTCTTCAACCGCCTATCGCACCCGCAGTTCGAGGTGGCGTTCGCCTAATCGGCGGCGAGGCTGCTCATCGGGACGAGCGAACCGTCGGCGCGGAACCCTTGGTAGACGATGGTGACCTGCAGGCGACGCAGGCAGGTGCCGATGAATTCCGCCTTGCCGGGGGCATGGATCAGCACGACGGCGAAATCCGGGTTGGCACCAATCTCCGCTGGAATGCGGTACCCGGCTCGCTGCAATTGCCCGGCGGTGGCCCCCCGGGTGGGATCGAGGACGCGCGCCGCAGAACCGAATCCGCCCTGATGGATGCCGAGTAGGATCTCTGGGAGTCGAGCGACCTCCACGGCCGCGAGGACCGTGTCAGCGGGCAGGTGTTGGTTGGTCGTGGGGTCGGTCGGCGTGCGCACGGACACCTCGCGGGGCACGCGGCACCACGCCACGTGTGCGCGCATGGTACCGCGAATCCGGCGTACGTTCTATCTGTTTATCGGTGTTTGAGAACTAGGCTGGGTCCCCGTGACGCCACTGCGCAGCACCACGCCGAACGGCGGCGCGAATCCGCGCGACGCTGCTTCCTGTTTTCGAGGTCGCGGATGTCGGGGGAGATGGCGGCGATGCCGTCACCGAGGGCTCAGCACCCGACTGGGTGCGCTCCACGGGCACCGATCGCACGATCGGCGCCTCGTCTCCCTTGTCGATGTAGAACCGGACATTCTTCTGCATGTGGGCCTCCAGTCCGCCGATGTCGGCGGGGGTCGCCCCGGTGCACCGGGGCGGGAGGCCCTGCGACTAGCAGGAGGTCTCGCGCCCGAAGGGCACCGGCAGCATGGTAATGGACCAGAACACGTTCCACGAGCTACTACTGCTGCCGTCCAAAGAAACTCCCTTCGCGAGGGCGGAGGCGACGCTCTGACGCTCGGCATCAAGCCGCGCGGGTCGCCGTGACTGGGCGCACCGAAGCACGCTTCCAGGAGTATATTTTGGCGTGGTTGCGTGGGTCAACACCCCTTCCCGTGGTATACTTCGTGGGCGTCCGGCTCTGCGTCGGGCGGTTTCGTAAACCGCGAACGTACGCGGGTTTTCGAAACGCGCAGTCGTGCATCCAGCGGCGCGCGGTGGAGGGTTCCCCACGTGATCCGCCCTTTCTCAGCTCTTTTTGGGCTATTCAGTCGCGACCTCGGGATCGATCTCGGGACGGCGAACACGCTGGTCTATGTCCGTGGCAAGGGCATCGTCATCTCCGAACCGAGTGTGGTCGCGATCGACACCCGGACCCGGCGTGCGTTCGGCGTGGGTGCTGAAGCGAAGGCCATGGTGGGGAAGACCCCGGAGTCGATCGTGGCGATCAGGCCGTTGAAGGACGGGGTGATCGCGGATTTCGACACCGTGGAGATGATGCTCCACTACTTCATCCGGAAGGTGCACGTGCAGCGCCTGATGGCGCCACATCCGCGGGTCGTGATCGGGATTCCGAGTGGCGTGACCGAGGTGGAAAAGCGCGCGGCGAAAGACGCGGCGCTCTCTGCTGGAGCTCGCGAGGCGTACACGATCGAGGAACCGATGGCGGCGGCGATCGGCGCAGGGTTGCCGATCAATGAACCGGTCGGAAGCATGATCGTTGACATCGGCGGCGGAACGACCGAGGTGGCGGTGATCTCCCTGGGCGGTGTGGTCGTCAACCACTCGATCCGCATCGCAGGGGACGAGATCGACGACGCGATCATCCAGTACGCACGTCGCGATCACAACTTGGTGATTGGCGAGCGGACAGCGGAGAACGCGAAGATCGCAGCGGGGTCTGCCTACCCGCTTGAAGAGGAAATTCGGTGCACGTTGCGCGGCCGTGACTTGCTGACCGGATTGCCGAAGTCGGTCGAGGTGTCGTCGGTCGAGTTGCGCGACGCGATCTCGCAGCCGGTCAACACGATCGTCGAGTTGGTGAAGACCTCGATCGAGGAGACGCCGCCGGAGCTCGTTGCCGACATCATGGAGCAGGGCATCACGTTGGCGGGTGGCGGTGCGCTGCTACTCGGCATCGACAAGCGCTTGCAAACCGAGCTGAAGATGCCGGTCTACCGCGCGGACGATCCCCTGACCTGTGTTGCGCGCGGCACGGGTCGCGTCGCCGAGGCGCTGCACCTGTACCAGCGGGCTTTGGCGAGCGGTTCCGAACTGCGCCGCCAGCAGCAGGCGTCTTCCTGAGGCGGGGAATGAACCGCCCGGGGTCCCACCCCTGCCGGAGGTAGCGGCGTGTCGTCTCTGTCGCTCAAGCAAACCGCGATCTTGGTGGCCTTGTTCGTGGTGACGGCGGTGGTCTTCATCCAGCTCGACACGGTGCGGGCGCTGGACCCGATCAAATCGGCGCTTGAGACGATCGTCACGCCGCTGAGCGACGGGGTGAGCGGGCTCGGGCGACGCGGGGACAACGCGCTCGAGCAGGAACTTGCGGTGGTGAAGGCCGAGCGCGATGCGCTGCTCGCCGAGAACGCGGCGCTGCGCGCCGATGTGCGCGAGGTGGATCAACTCCGGTTGCAGGCGAAACTCCAGCGTGATCGCCCCTCGTGGAAGATGCTGCAGGCGCGCGTGCAGGGGTCGGACCCGAGCGGGCAGCAGTTGTTCTTGACCATCAACAAGGGGTCGGCCGATGGGGTCGAATCCGGGATGGCGGTGGTCGCACAGGGCCAGAACTACATCGGGCAGGTGACCGATGTGTGGGAGCGGTCATCGAAGGTGATGCTGATCATCGACGCGTCGCAGACCGTCGGGGCGCGGCTCGACAGTGGGCCGGATGGCGTGGTGTACGGGTTGTCACGGCGGGGCGGTTGGCTGGAGATGCGGTACCTCGATCGCGAGGCGACGATCCAACCCAATGAGTTGGTGCTGACGAGCGACAGTCCGGCGCTGCGAACGGCACGGGTGCCCGGCGGATTGATCATCGGGAAAGCGGTCACCGACAAGATCGTGCGGGATCCGCAGGCGGACACGCAGACGGTCGAGGTGGTGCCCTTGGTGAACTACGAGGCGCTGCAGGTGGTGACGGTGGTGCTTACCGATGGGTCCTAAGGGGGCGACACGGATCGATCCACGATTGGCGCTCGCGCTCGCCGCCGCCAAGGGAAGTGGGGTCGCGATTCGCGCGCTGGGCAAGGGCGGTGGGACGGCTGCGCCGGGACTCATTGCGGATCGGATCGATCCCCAATTGCTCGCGAAGATCACGGCACGGTTGCCACTCGGGTCGGTGGTGGTCGCGGGGACGAACGGGAAGACCACCACGTCGCGGATGATCGCCGATGTGCTCGAGGCGCAGGGATGGCGCGTCGCCCACAACCGCTCTGGCTCGAATTTGGTGCGCGGGGTGGCGAGTGCGTTGGCCGAGCAATCGTCGGTGCTGGGAACGCCGCGGGCGGAGATCGGCGTCATCGAAAGCGACGAGGCGGCGCTGCCGGAGATCGTCCGACAGGTGCGGCCACGGGTGCTGGTGCTCAACAACTTGTTCCGCGATCAGTTGGATCGGTACGGGGAATTGGCGAGCATCGCGACCAAGTGGCGGGCGGCGTTGGCGATGATGGACGCCGACACGACGCTGGTGGTGAACGGAGACGATCCGACGCTGGCAGAACTCGCCACGCACGCACCAGGGCGGGTGGCGATGTTCGGGATGACGGATCGGAATCCGCGGCATTTGCTCACTGCCCTCCCCCACGCCGTGGACGCCACCACCTGTCGGGCATGCGGCGCACCGTTGGCCTATGACGCGCTCTACAGTGCCCATCTCGGGGCGTGGCGATGCCCGGCATGCGGCAAAGCGCGCCCGGTGCTGGATTACGAGGGGCGCGAGTTGACGCTGCATGGCGTCGAGGCGGCCGAGGTGCTGGTGCATCGCACCGCACCTGCTGATGACTTGCGCATCTCGCTCCAGATTCCGGGGATGTACAACGCCTACAACGCCTTGGCGGCGACGGCAGCAACCTCGGAATTGGGAATCGACGGTGCGGTGATCACCGGGGCGTTGGCGTCGTTCCGCTCGGCGTTCGGCCGGATCGAGCGGGTGGAGATCGAGGGCAGGACACTCGTGCTTGCCTTGGTGAAGAACCCGGTGGGATTCAACGAAACCCTGCGGATGCTCTCGGGGAATGGTGAGGACCTCTCCACCCCGACGATGATCGCGATCAACGACCGGTTCGCCGACGGGCGCGATGTGTCGTGGCTGTGGGATGTTGACTTCGAGTTGCTGGCGAACGGGCAGGCGCCACTGTTCACGACCGGGGTGCGGGGGGCGGACATGGCCAACCGGTTGAAGTACGCCGGGATCGCGGTGGAGCGGATCCATCCGCTGCCGGAAGCGCCCGATGCGGCGATCACGGCGTTTGTGGCAGCGCTTCCCACCGGGGCTACCGGGTATGTGCTGCCGACCTACACCGCGATGCTTGACCTGCGCGAGGCCTTGACCTCGCGCGGGGCGGTGGAATCGTTCTGGAGACAATAACGGAGAGGAACGGCGACGCCATGCACCTGACGATCTGTTGGCTCTACCCCACGTCGATGAACATCTACGGCGACCGTGGCAACGTGTTGGCATTGGAACGGCGGGCGCAGTGGCGTGGCATCGATGTGACGACGATCGGTGCCGGGATCGGCGAGCCGTTGCCGGAGGATGTGGATCTGTTCTTCATCGGCGGTGGGCAGGATGGCGAGCAGGTGGCAGTCGCGCATGACCTGCAAGGTGCCAAATCGGAGGCGATTCGCCGCGCCGTTGACGACGGGGCGGTGCTGCTGGCGATCTGCGGCGGCTACCAGTTGCTCGGGCACGAGTACCGGCCACACGATGCGGCGCCGCTGCCGGGGATCGGGCTGGTCGATCTGGTGACGGTGGCCGGCCCGGAGCGGTTCATCGGAAACGTGGTGGTCGAGTCAGAGTTCGGGACGTTGGTCGGATTCGAGAATCACAGCGGGCTGACGACGCTCGGGCCGGGGGTGAAGCCGCTCGGCACGGTAAGCGTCGGCCGGGGGAACAATGGAATCGACGGGTTCGAGGGCGTGCGTCACCGCAACGTGGTGGGATGCTATCTGCACGGATCGCTGCTGCCGAAGAATCCGGTGCTCGCGGATTGGCTGATCACGAAAGCGCTGGAACGGCGCTATGGCGCCGTCACGCTCGCGCCGCTCGACGACGCCTTTGAGCACGAGGCTCATGCATCTGCAACTGCTCGGGCGGTGGCGACTCGCTGACGCGATCAGGCGCCGCTGGCGAGGGCGTCGATGACCCGTCGCAGGCGCTCGGTAGCTTCCTCGGCGACCGCGACGAGCGCGGAGTTGTCCGGAGCGACGCCCATCATCACCATGGGATCGACCACCGAGACTGCGGTCTCATCACCGTGCTGATGGACGATGACGTTGCACGGGAGGAGCAATCCAAGATCGTGTTCCGCGTTGAGGGCGCGCCACGCGAGGGAGGGGTTGCAGGCGCCGAGGATGACATAGGGCTCGAACGACTCGTTGAGCTTCTCCTTCATGGTTGCCTGCACATCGATCGTGGTGAGCACGCCGAAACCTTCCGCCTTGAGGGCGTCCTTGGTGCGCTCGATCGCTTCGGTGTAGGGGAGCTTGATCGTGGTGCCGAAGCCATAGGTGCCGACGGTGGGATCCACTGACATGAAGTCCTCCTCAGGTGATGTCGATCGTTGCGCGGCGCACGGCGCGACGCGCTGGTTACCCTCCGAACAACGTGTTCGCGCTATCCACGATGACGGCGAGCCCGACCAAGAGGACAAGCGCGGCGAACGCTTTGGCGAGTCGGCCGTTGTCGAGGCGAGACGCAATTCTCGCGCCGAGCTGTGAGCCGA
>JAPOLF010000099.1 GCA_029977305.1 bacterium
GAGGAAGGCGACGATCGCCTCGCCCGACTGCTTGCCGGCGAGGTAGTTGTCCGAGAGCACGGTCATGTTGATCTCGCAGCCCTGCGGCGAGCGGTCGATCGTGTAGAACGGGATCCCAGCCTCCTGCGCGGCCTTGACGGCGGTGCAGATGCCCGCGCTGTCATCAGGCACGGCGACGATCGCGTCAACCTGCTGCGCGATGAAGTTGTTGATGTCGTCGATCTGCTTCTGCGGGTCACCGCCGGAGGTGGTGGTGATCACTTCCCAGTTCTTGCCCTCACCAGAGGCGACCAAACCCTGCTGGATCTCGAGCTGCGCCCCGACGAGGCCGGGGGCGGAGTACCCGATCACCACCTCATCCTGGGCGGCGGCCGGCAGCGAGGCCATGGTGCCGATCCCCATCGAAGAGACGAGGGTCAGCGCCACCACGCCAATTCCGAATGCACGACGCTTCATGCTGTTGCTCCTCTGATTCCTTCCGACGACGATGTCGCGTCCCGAGGCTCATCCCCCGGGTGGGTTGACCATGGGCACCTCCTTCATCCCCATCGTTGTGCGTCCGTCGCGATACCGCCCTTCGCGGCCGCGCGTTCGGCTTGGGCAATCTCCACCGCGAGCGCCAAGCGCCTCCCGGCGGAAACCATGTGGGCATTCATCGCCGCCTCGGCGCCTTGGACATCACCAGCCGCGATCGCCTCGTAAATCGGGCGATGCTCACTGTACGTGAGATCCCGACCCTCGCGGATCATGACGCGCCGGATCCATGCCTGCAGCAGCGCCTGCACGCTGCCAAGCACATCACGCAAGGCGGAGTTGTGCGCCGCCTCAGCGACACGGAGGTGGAATTGCACATCGGCATCAATGAACTCAGCGAGATCGACCGACGGGTCTCGCGCCGCATACATCCGCAACACCTGCAAATGGAGCCCGGCGAGCTCTTCGTCCGTGCGGCGCTCCGCAGCGAGTCCGGCCATGATCGTTTCGATCTTCTGGCGCGCCTCCACGAGATCCGCCGTCAGCGGCTCACCCAGCAGCAGTCCCCATTCGATCACTTGCGGCAACAGGCTCTCATCACTCCGACGGAGGTAGGTACCGTCACCATGCCGGACCTCGACCAAGCCGATCAGGGTCAGCGACTTGATGGCCTCGCGCATCGCCGATCGCCCCACCCCGAACGCCTCGGCCAACTGCCGCTCGCCCGGGATGCGCGTGCCCGGCTCGATCTCGCCTGAAAGCAGGTACTCGACCAGCCGACGCGCGATCTCAACGGCGATCGGCTCGCGATGGATCGGTTCGATGCCACGGATCGCGGTCATGGTGCGCCCCGATCACTCAGCAGATCGTCACGCAGGCCCGCGTCGCGTCGCTCGCGCAGCGGTAGCAATTCGTCAGGTGTCCCCGGAAGCATGCTCACCAACTCGTCGACGCTCTCCGCCGTGGAAAGCACCGGCCAGAGATTGCTCGAGATCCGCTGGAAGTTGTGCGCGCCGCCGAGCGCCGCGGTTTGGAACGGCCCGGTGTAGCGCCAGCGTCGGGCCAGCCCATCACGCACGATCTCGTCCACCACCTCTGGGGTCGCGACGCCCTCCTCGACGACCCACACCGCCTCCCGAAGCAACGCGAATTGCAGGCGGTTCCAGACGAAGCCCGGCACGTCCCGCTGGACGAGCACCGGCCGCTTGCCCATCTGCCGCAGCGTTTCCATCACCGGTTGCTCGATGCCCGCAGTGGTCTCATCGGTCAGGATCACTTCGACCAACGGCATCAACAGGGGCGGGTTCCAGTAGTGCGTGCCGATGGTCCGCTCCGGATAGCCACAGGCGCGCCCGATCTCGATGATCGGCAGCGAGGACGTGTTCGATGCCAACACGGCGGCAGGCGCTGCGTCGCCGGCTCGTCGGAGCATCGTCCCTTTGACCTCGAGGTCCTCGGCGACGTTCTCGACGACGAGGTTCGTGTCAGACGCGATGGCCGCGGCATCCGTCACATACGAGACGCGGGTGGCGGCGTCAGCGACCACCTCCGCGCTCGCCAGCCCCGCGGACTGCACCAAGGCAAGCGATTGCTTCACCCGCTTCTCAGACCCGGCGAGATCCCGCACGACGAACTCGACGGCATGACCGCCCACGGCGTACTCCACGCCGATCTGCGCCCCCATCAAGCCCGCGCCGAGGATCGCGATCTTCATGACGCGGCCAGTCCCTTCCGCAGCGCGTCGATGCCGGCACGGAGACCGGCTTGGTAGATCCAGATGTCGCCGCTGTAGGCGACGATGCGGAATCCGCTGGCGAGCGCCTCCTGCGCCATCTGGAGATCACCGCCCATGATTCCTGCGGTCTTCCCGTGCTTGTCGCAGGCGGCGATGACCCGCTTCACGGCATCCAGATACCGCTGGCTGGAGAACTGCCCCGGGATGCCCATCGAGTTCGTCAGGTCGAAGTGGCCGATCCAGAGCACATCGATGCCGGGCACCGCGGCGATCGCTTCGCACGACTCGAGGCCGGCCACGGTCTCGATCTGCGCGATCACGAGGACCTCGTCATTTGCCTGCTGCATCTTCTCGAGGATGTCACCGCCGGTGTAGTCGTCGTGGGCGACACCGAACGCTGCGCCACGCCGGCCCACCGGAGGGTATTTGCAGGAATCGGCGATAAGTTTCGCCTGCTCAGCCGTGTCGACCATCGGCACCATCACGCCCATCGCACCGACATCGAGCACCCGCGCGAGCATGTGGTACTGGATGGCCGGGACGCGGACCATCGGCACGGTGTTGGCGGAGCGCGTCGTGGCGAAGAGCCCGCGCATCGTCTCGGTCGAGTACCCGGTGTGCTCCATGTCATAGAGCACGAATTCGGACCCGGCAGCCGCGGCCATCCGACCGATGCCGGTGGTGGCGAACTCCAGCACCATCGTGCCGAGCGAGACACCGCCGCTGTTGATCGCTCGCTTGACGGGGTTCTCTCTCATCGCGCGGCCTCCCGGAATCGGTCGAGTTTGGCTTGGAGCAACGGTGAATCGAGCACCTCCCGATTCACCACATTCGGTGGGATGTTGCCTGCAGCGACATCGAGCACCGCTCCCATCGCGACCCGCCCGGTGATCCAGATCCACTCGTCAGTGAGGGCGAGTCCGTGCGGCGAGACGATGACGTTGTCGAGTTTCAGGATGGGATCATCCGGATCGACCGGTTCCTTCTCCCACACGTCCATGCCGGCCCCGGCGATGCGCCGCTCCTGCAGGACCGTGGTCAACGCGGCTTGATCGACGATCGGGCCGCGCGCGGTGCTGATCAGGTATGCCGTCGGCTTCATCAACGCCAGTCGATCTGCGTTGAGCAGATGGCGCGTGTCCGGGGTGAGCGCACAGAGGACGGTGACGAAATCACTGCGCGTCAACAACTCCTCGAGCGAGACCAGTTCGACCCCCATGGCGGCCGCCTGCTCAGGGTTCGCGTAAGGGTCATGGGAGATGATCGTCATGTCGAGCGGCTTCGCCAACCCGATGAATTCACGGGCGATGTTGCCGAACCCGATCACCCCGAGCGTGCGATTCGAGAGGCCGGTGCCCATCAGTTCGTACTTCTTCGCCCAGCCGCCGGCACGGGTGAACCGGTCTTGCTCCAGCAGGCGGTGGCTCAGGGCGAGCAAATAGCAGAGGTTGGTGGTCGCCATCGGCCGACGCACCCCTTCCGGGGTGATGGTCAGCAGGACGCCATTGCGGGTGCAGGCTGCGACATCGACCGAGTCGTATCCCACCCCATAGCGCGCCACGAGCGCGAGATCAGGCGCCCCTTCGAGCGCGGCCGCGCCGACGCGTCGCGCCAGCACCGCGATGGCATTGAACGGCGCGATGTCGCTGGCGCTGAGGTCCGGCACCGACTCACCGATGCTGCGATGGGGCATCCCGACCTCGTCGAGCAGTTCGGTCCCGATGTTGCCGAACGCCGACCGACCATCCGGGGTGAAGAAATCGCTGGTGAATCCAACCGAGAACGATGCGGCGTGAGGTGCCATGGGGGTCACCGCACGCACACGCCGCCGTCCACGGTGAAGTGGGCGCCGGTCGCGAATTTCGATTCGTCCGAGGCGAGGAAGACCGCCACCCCGTTCATGTCCTCAGGTAGCCCGACGCGCCCGATCGGATGCAGCGCGTGCAGCTTGGCCGAGATCTCCGGGTCGTCGTAGAGCTTCTTGGTGAGCGGGGTGATGATCGAGCCGGGGATGATCCCGTTCACCCGGATTCCGTATTGAGCGAGATCGGCCGCCATGATCCGGGTGAGCCCCATCACCGCCGCCTTCGATGACCCGTACGCGGAGTACCCCGCGCCACTCATCGTCAGACCGGTCGGTGACCCGCAGTTGACGATCGAGCCCCCGTTCCCGGCGGCGATCATCAACTTCGCCCCATGCTTGCAGACGAGGAACACCCCGCGCGCGTTCACCGCATAGGTGCGCTCCCATACATCCAGCGAACAGTCCTGCACCGGCTGGTCCTCGCCGACGAGCTGCACCGCCGCGTAGCAGAACAGGCCGTCCAACCGACCGTGGCGCTCGCGCACGATGGAAAACGCGGATTCGACCGACGACTCGCTGGTGACATCACACGGCAGCGGAAAGGCCGCCGGACCCAATCGCTCCGCCAGCGCGCGGATGGCCTCCTCGTTGCGATCCAGCAGGCCGACCTTCGCCCCCTCGTGCACGAAGGCCCCTGCAGCGCCTTCGCCGAGGCCGCTCCCGGCACCGCTGACGACGATCACTTTCCCGTCCAACCGACCCATCTCGCCTCCCATGACGAACGCCCTAACGACCTAGAACGATGGCCGCACTTCCGTCAGTTCGATGATCACGTTGTTGACCCGTTCGGGCAGGAAACAGGCGAGCCGCCCGCGCCCCCCGCGGACGATGTTCACCGCCGCACCACCTGCTAGTCGCGCTGCGGCCTCGGCGATGTCTTCGACGGCGTAGCAGATGTGATGGAGCCCCTCGCCATGTTCCGCGAGGTAGTCCGCGAGCGGACCGTGCCGCGGCTTGAGGAGTTGGACCATGGATTGGCCTTCGACACCGAGGTAGGTCACCTCGATGCCCAGATGGTCGAGGGATTCGGTGCCGAGGACCTGCGCGCCGAACCGTCGCTGCCAATCAGCCGCGGCAGCGTCCAGATCGCGCACAACCACGCCGATGTGGTCGATGGAAAGGGCGCCGGAAGGCATCACCGGAGATCACCCCACGCGGAGCGGCGATGCTCCACGATCCGCCAACCCCGACCGGTGCGCGGGTGCACCGGTGCACTGGTTGACCTTTCGGGATGCTAGGCCTGCCAATCAGGGGTGTCAATGGGTTCTGAAGCGATGTCCATCCTTGACGTTCCGGCACAACACTCTCTAGCATCAGTGCGTGAACCCCGGTCCTGTGCGGTCCGGACGCCCGCCGACCACCATTCGAGGCCCGCGTGTCCCCAAGGACGCTCCTGCTCGCCACCCGCCTCATCGCTGTGCTGATGCTGATCGCCAGCTGGCCGCCGCGTGCGACATCGGCCCAAGAGGCGCCGATCGACATCACCTCCGAGGCGTACATCGTCCTCAACGCCGACACCGGCGAGATCTATGCCGAACGCAACATGCATGAGCCCCTCGCCCCGGCGAGTCTGACCAAGATCTTCACCACCATCGAAGCGATCGAAGCCGCCCCGGGGAACACGGTGATCGTCACCGATGAGACCGACATGGTGGATTGGGAGGCGACGCAGGTCGGCTTCGGTCCCGGTGAAAGCTTCACCCTCACCGATCTCCTCTACGGGATGATGGTCCCCTCCGGGAACGATGCGGCCCGGGCCGTCGCGCGCGCGCTTGGCACGCAGGAGGGCGACTCCCCGGCGGAAGGCGTCTCCCGGTTCATGGAGCGAATGAACACCCGCATCCAATCGATGGGACTCACCGACACCACGCTCGTCAACCCTGACGGCTGGGGGGTCGACGGCCACCGCTCCTCCGCCTACGACATCGCCACGTTCACCATGTATGCCCTGCAGTACCCGCGTTTCCTCGAGGCGATCTCCGCACCCTCCTACGAGATGTCAGGTGGGTACCAGTTGACCAACACCAACAAGCGCATCGACGCACAGCCCGATCTCATCGGCAGCAAGACCGGGTACGACGACACCGCCGGGTACTGCCTGATGCAGGTGGCGCGGCAAGGCGGCACCACGATCATCGCTGTCACCCTCAATGGCGCTGCACCAGACTATTGGTACGACGACAACCGTGCTCTCCTCGACTATGGCTTCGAGCAGTCGGCCGCGCGCGCTCCGGGAGGCGGCAGCGACCTCCAAGTCGCACGCTTCCTCGATCCCGATGCACCGGCTGTTGCCGCCCTCGCGCAACCTGAGGCGAGGGTGTTCGACGCGCTCCCAGTCAGTGCGGCACTTGGTGGGGAGGCTCATTCGGCATCGATGGCGGCCGCCTCTTCCGGGATCGCGTCTACCGGCGCGCTCTCGGTCGTGGCGGTGGTCGTCGCGACCTTCGCCCTGTTGGCCACGGGAGCGATTCGCGCCTTCCGTCTGGCCTCCAGTGGGGCGCCGACTCGCCCAGCGTAATCCGCCATCCCGACGGTTGACGACCCCAGTCACCCACCCTATTCTTCTGGGCAAGCGAAGATCAACGCTGCGACGACCGGGACGAGTACGCGACTGGCAGCCATCAGCAATGCGCCCCCCGTGCTGCAAGGGCGCTTGGCCTCCCACCGCCGAACACCACCCGCGAGCTGTGCCCCGACCGTGTGGTCCGCCACGCCGAGGATGCACCGGAAAGCCCCGTTATCGGCTGCCACGAGCGACGCGCCCACGCGTCGGAACGAGGGTGGAACCACGCCGGTCCGGCGTCCCTTGCAGGGACTTGGCCGGTTTTTTTTGTGCCTAACGGGATTGGGGTCAACCATGAGCGGGAATGACGACATCGAGCAGATGGACATCGCGGTGGAATCCGGAGATGCCGCATCGTATGAATTGGCCCGCATGCGGCACTCGTGTGCCCACTTGATGGCCGAGGCGGTGCAGGGCCTCTTCCCCGATGCGAAATTCGGCATCGGGCCAGCAATCGAGCACGGGTTCTACTACGACTTCGACCTGCCCCGCGCGCTCACACCGGAGGACCTGCTCGCAATCGAAGAGCGCATGCTCCAGCTGCAACGGGACAACGCTCCTTTTGTGCGCGAAGTCGTCACCCGCGACGAGGCGCTCCGCATCTTCGGCGCGAATCCCTACAAGGTGGAGCTGATCCAGGCGCTCCCTGCCGACGAGACCATCACCACCTACACGCAGGGCGGATTCCTCGACCTTTGCCGCGGACCGCACGTCGCTTCCACCGGCAACATCGGTGCATACAAGCTGCTGTCCATCGCGGGGGCGTACTGGCGCGGTGACGAGAAGCGCCCGATGCTGCAACGCATCTACGCCACGGCGTGGAAGGACCCCCAGCAGCTCAAGC
>JAPOLF010000009.1:0-3551 GCA_029977305.1 bacterium
GGCGATCGACGCCGTGGTGGCCACCATCGCTGCGGTTGAGGCCAACCCTGACGACCACTCCGTCGGGTATAGCGGATTGCCCAACCTCCTCGGTGAGGTGGAACTTGATGCAAGCATCATGGATGGCTCCACGCTCGCTGCGGGGAGCGTCGGCGCACTGCAGATGCATCAGGACGCAATCATGGCAGCGCGCCGAGTGATGGAGCAGCTGCCCCATGTGTTGATCGTCGGCAGCGGCGCGACACGGTTTGCGGATGAGCAGGGGTTGCCTGCCGCAAACCTGCTGACTCCCGAGGCCGAGGCGATTTGGCGCTCTCGCCTCGATCCAGAGAGCGGCGAAGACACGCTGTACGTGGGCAAGGTACGCGAGCTCGTGGCCAAACTCGCCAGCGATCCAGAGATGCCGGACGAGGTTCATGGCACGGTGAACGTGATGGCCAAGGATGCGGCAGGGCACATCTGCTGTGGTGTCAGCACGTCGGGATGGGCGTGGAAGTACCCGGGGCGCTTGGGCGATTCCCCGATCATCGGCGCGGGGAATTACGCGGATGACCGCTACGGCGCGGCCGCGTGCACCGGGCGGGGCGAGATGGCACAGCGCCTGTGCACTGCCCACACCGTGGTCACGGCGATGCGGTTCGGGATGTCCCTGCAGGAGGCACTGGAGCTCGCCGCGCGCGACCTGGTGCATCTCGACGACGCCTACAAGAGCGAGGTGAACATCGTCGCGATCGATCGCGATGGGCATCACGGCGGGGCAACCACTGCCCCGGACAAGACCTACATCTTCCAGACGCCGGGGATGGCGATCCACGAGGAGCGAGAGCGCACCGTAATCAAGTAATTGCCGCGTGGGACAGCAGCGCCCCGGAGGTGTTCCCCCGGGGCGCTGTGTGTTTCGGATGGTTGGTCAGTTAGACGTCCTTGGTGAGGGTCTCGAGGAACTCCTCGTTGGTCTGCGTCTTCGCCAGACGACCGAGCAGTAATTCCGTGCCCTCGCTCCCCCCGAGCATGGAGACCATGCGGCGCATGGTCCAAACCTGCTTCAGGTCGTGCTCACCGAGGAGCAACTCCTCGCGGCGCGTGCCGGACCGCTGCACGTCGATCGACGGGTAGATGCGGCGCTCGGCAAGCTTCCGATCGAGATGGAGTTCCATGTTCCCGGTGCCTTTGAACTCCTCGTAGATGACATCGTCCATGCGGCTGCCGGTGTCGATGAGACAGGTGGACACCACCGTCAAACTCCCGCCACCCTCGATGTTCCGGGCAGCACCGAAAAACCGCTTCGGCGGGTAGAGCGCCACGGGGTCCATACCGCCGGAGAGCGTACGTCCGCTCGGGGGAACCGCGAGATTGTAGGCGCGGGCGAGACGGGTGATCGAGTCGAGCAGGATCACGACGTCGCGGCCCCCCTCGACGAGTCGCTTGGCGCGCTCGAGGGCCATCTCCGCGACTTTGGTGTGGTCTTCCACGGGTTCGTCGAAGGTCGAGGAGATGACCTCGCCATCGATGGACCTGCGCATGTCGGTCACTTCCTCGGGGCGCTCACCGATGAGGCAGACCATGAGGTGGATGTCGGGCGAGTTGGTGCTGATGCCGTTGGCGATGGACTTCAACAACATCGTCTTGCCGGCCTTCGGCGGCGACACGATGAGTCCGCGCTGACCACGCCCGATCGGCGCGACGAGATTCAGCATGCGGGTGGACAAGATGTTCGGTTGGGTTTCGAGATTGATCATCTCGAGCGGGAAGATGGGCGTGAGGGTGTCGAATGCGGGTCGGCGACGCGCCGTCTCGGGATCGATCCCATTCACCGCCTCGACGCGGAGCAGGCTGGCAAATTTCTCGTTGTCCTTGGGTGCGCGCGCCATCCCGACGACGCGATCACCGGTGCGCAGCCCGAAACGTCGGATCTGGGACTGCGACACATACACGTCATCGGGCGCCGGCAGGAATCGCGCGCCACGAAGGAAGCCGAAGCCATCGTCGAGGATCTCGAGGATACCGTCACCGAAGACGTCCTCCCCCTGCTCCACATAAGCGCGGAGGATGGCGATCTGCATCTCCTGCCGCGGCATCCGGGCGAGGCTCGGAATCTCGAGCGAGCGCGCGAGTTCGAGAACCTCCTCGTCGGTCTTCTCGTTGAGTTCCTGGATCGTGATGACGGGCGGCGCGGCGTTGCGGATCTGCTGCTGGAATGCGGGGCTGTCCTGTCGGAAACCATACGATCCAGAACTCTGCCCGGGGCCGCCGTGGCGCTGCTGGTACCCACCAGGGCGCTGACCACCCTGCTGACCGTCATAGCCGCCCGGCTGACCGCCAGCACTCTTTGAGCGGCGACGTCGGCGGCTGCTGCTGCTGCCCCCATCACGGGGCTGCTGCTGGCTGGACTGCGGTTGGAATTGCCCACCCTGGTGCTGGTGCTGACTGCCACTTTGCTGAGGGGTCGGCTGCGGTACGGGAGGAGGTGCCGCCGCCGGTGCGGGGGGCGCTGCGCGCTCAGGTTCGCTGTCTGGGCGATTCCCTTGCAGCGACGTCTCCATCGCGCGACGACCCTGGTAGATCGGTTCAGGCGCCTTCGGAGCGGGCGCCGCCGCGGCAGGCCGCGGAGCTTCCGGAGCTGGCTCAGGGGAGGTGGCTCGCGGCGAGCTCTTTCGAGCCGCCGGTTTCTCTGCAGGGGCTTCCCCGGTCTCGTCGGCCTTCTTCGTGGTTCGGGTGCGCTTCTTGGGAGCCGCATCGTCGGCGGGGGTTTCCGCCGCCGCTGACCGAGCCCGTGACTTGGGCTTCGGCGTATCTGACGCAGAGGCGCCAGTCTTCGCAGTCTTCACGGGTGCGTCTTCAACGGACAACCGTCTTCCCTCCAACTCAATAAGATGCCATCCGGGTCCGGAACTCGATCACGGGCAACTGCACGCCACACCGGCACGACAACGTCGCGCGCCGACTAGCGCCCCAAGCAGCAGCTCACGTGGGTTGCATCGAGGATTCCATGCATGCGCGGGTTGCCTGACAGGGACGGAACAGGGTGCACCGCACCCACACCATCGTCCTACGTTGCTGGCTCCGGGAGGTTGGCAGGAAGAACTGAGGATCACGGGCGTTCTTCCTGCGCAGGATGCTATCACCGGGCCATTGGGGCGTCAACGGGGGCTGCACGTCAATCGAACGGGAGACCGGAGAGCTGCGCGATTTTGCTCAGTCGGTGCGTCGCAGCGATTTTCCGGACTGTGCCGGTGCGTGAGCGCATGACAACGGATTCGGTCGTCGCGCCGTCACCGAAATAGTGCACCCCGCGCAGGATCTCCCCGTCGGTGATGCCGGTCGCGGCGAAGAAGTGGTCCTCACCGCGGGCAAGATCCTTTTCGGTTAGCACCTTGGACACGTCTATCCCGAGTTCCTCGGTCTTGACCCGCTCATCGTCGTTGCGCGGCCACAGGCGGCACTGCATCGCGCCGCCGAGGCAACGCATCGCGCAAGCAGCAACCACGGCCTCGGGGGCACCACCAAAGCGGGAGACCATCTCGGCAGGCGTACCGTCGGCACCAGCGCGG
>JAPOLF010000009.1:3561-8475 GCA_029977305.1 bacterium
CCGGAGCACCTCCAACGCCGATCAGCATGTCGGCGCCCGTGTCAGGGAGTGCGGTGGAGATCGCCCCGGCGACATCACCGTCGGGAATCATCCGCAGCCGGGCCCCCGCTCCGCGCACCTGCGCCACGATGTCGGCATGGCGCGGGCGGTCGAGAATCACCACGGTGAGGTCGGCCACGGTCCGATCTTTCGCCTTGGCGACGCGCTTCAGGTTGTCCTCGATGCTGTCGCGGATGTCGATCACTTCTGCAGCCTCGGGACCAACGGCGATCTTTTCCATGTACATCACATAGGGCGATTCGAAGAGAGCCCCGCGCTCGGCGATGGCGACGGTCGCGATCGAGTTGGGCATGCCCATCGCGAGCAACCGGGTGCCGTCGATCGGATCGACCGCGATGTCCACCTTGGGGGTCTCGGCCGAGCCCACCTCCTCGCCGATGTAGAGCATCGGCGCCTGATCTTTCTCACCCTCCCCGATCACGACCACACCCGACATGGCGATCGAGTTGAGCACCTGTCGCATGGCATCAACCGCCGCTTGATCAGCAGCGATCTTGTCATCCCTGCCCATCCAACGACCGGCGGTCAGCGCCGCCGCCTCGGTCACACGCACCAGTTCAACGGCCAAGTTACGCCCAATGATCTCCGACATCCCGCCTGATCCTTCCCTGCTACTCCCCGTCGGCGAGGAACGCTCTCGCCGCCTCTCCCAAGTGGTGCCGTGAATTGACCTGGACCGTGCAGTCTGGCAACGAGGCGATGAACAGCTTGCCGTATTTTTTGCTGCTCACCCGTGGATCCATCACCGCGCAGACCCCCCGGTCTCGACCGCTGCGGATGAGCCGCCCGAATCCCTGCTTGAACCGCAGCACCGCCTGCGGCACGGAGTACTCCATGAATGGTTGCTCGAACAATTCGCTTCGAGCGGCGACGATCGGATCAGTGGGGACTGCGAACGGCAACTTCGTGATGACTACCATGCTCAACGCTGGCCCGATCACGTCAACTCCCTCCCAAAGGGTGTTGGTGCCGAACACCACGGTCTTCGGGGTGGTCCGGAGGCGATCGATGAGTTGTCGGGCTGAGCCATCGGTTCCTTGGACGAGCAACAGGATGCCCCGCTCCTCCAATGCGCTTCGCAACGACCGTGCCGAGGAATCCATGCTGGCATAGGAGGTATAGAGCACGAGGGTCCTTCCCTCGGTGGCGGTCACCGCCTCGAGCAGCGATTCGTTCAGCGCCGGCAGGTATCCGGGAGCACTCGGCTCGGGCATGTCATTCGGGAGAAAGAGCAGCGTTGACCGGCCATAGTCGAATGGCGAGGCCACCTGCATGGTCTCCGCGTCCTGCATGCCAACGCGGGACTGGACGTAGTCGAACGCGCCACCGGTCGAGAGCGTGGCTGAGGTCAGCACCACCGTCTTGCGCGGGGCGAAGAGCGATTCACGCAGGGCTTCCCCAACCTCGAGCGGGGCAGCGTGCAGTGATGCGCGGTCGGCGTTCTGCCACTTCTGCACCCAATAAACCATGTCAGGGTTCGGGTCGATGACGGCACTCTGGAGGCGGAGGCGCACGCCTTCGAGATCTCGCGTCGCGATCTCCAGATCCTTGGCGAGCTCCTCGCGGTAAACATAGGCGTCGAGGTCGTCAGGCTCCGGCAGGGCACCGATGGCCCCAGCGGCCCAACGCAGGATGCGATCCAGTTCGGCGATGTCGTCCATCAGGAAATCGAGGGCGACTTCGGCATCGGCCCACTGTCGACTGTCGCGAACCTCTTGCGTGATGCGGAGCGTGCGATCCGTCTTGTTCGCCCCGGCGAGGACCGGGATCAAGGCATCGAAAAACTGCTCCGCATGGCGGCGGAGATCGATGATCCGCCGCATCGCCGCCGCCTGCCGATCGAGCATCTGCGACGAGCGCGTCTTGTCGGCTTCGGACTTCCCTTCCTTGACCAACAGCAGCGCGACATTCGCCAGCAACCCTTCGGGATGCGCACCGTCCTTGGCGATGATCCGCTCAGCCACCTGCTGCACGTCACGCTCCCCGACCACGAATCCGAGTTGCTGCGTCGCCTGCTCCTCGAGTTGGTGAGCCTCATCCACGATCAGGCGCTCGAACGGCGGCAAGATGCTCGCGGGGGTCACCACGTCGCTCAGGAGCAAGGCGTGGTTCACGATCACGATGTGGGCGGCGTCGGCGCGTCGGCGCGCGCGGTACAAGAAGCACTGGTTCCGCTGATGGAACGGGCAATGGCCGGGAAGGCAAGCTCCGTCCTCCTCGGAGTAGCGACCCCACGCCTCGAGTTCGTCACGCTCGAGACGGAGTTCCGCACGGTCACCTGTCTCCGTGGTGCCGAGCCAGATCAGGATCTTCGCGCGGAGGCGGGCCTCGGCTGGATCCAACGTCGGCGTTCGCACATTGGCAAACCACCGCTTCAGGCAGAGGTAGTTGCTCCGACCTTTGAGCACGGTGCCCACCACCGGTTCCTCAACCCCCATTTGCAGGAGCGAGGCCTGCACATCCGGCAAGTCTTTGCGATAGAGCTGGTCCTGCAACGCCAAGGTGTTGGTGGAGACCACCACCGGCTCACCGTGCTCAACCGCATGCAATGCGGCTGGCAGCAGATAGGCCATGCTCTTGCCGGTGCCGGTGCCTGCCTCCACGATGAGGTGCTGCTCCTCGTTGAAGGCCGTCGCGACAGAGGCAGCCATGGCCTCCTGCTGGGGGCGCCGCTCGAAGTTCGCCACCACCGCGCTGAGCGGTCCGCCCGGCTGCATCGCACGCGTCAGGTCGGCAACATCCAAGCTGGCGCGGCTGCCGGTTTCCCCGAGTGGATCGACACGGTCGCGCGTCTCCATGAATCGTTGCTCAGCCGAGAGCATTCCCACGCCCGGGGCATCGATACGCGTGGCCCGAGCACCGGTTCGCGCTTCGAGGATGTGGCTGAACACCTCCGCCTCGCGCATCCCCGCGATGCGCAAGAGTGACGAGAGATCAGCGAGCACATGGTCGTCCAACAGATCGATGCGATCGAGCAACCGCTGGAAGACGAGGGCGGCCATCTCGGCATCGGCGAGCGCGCGATGCGCCGTCAGCCCCGACACGCCAAGCTCTGCGGCGATCGAGGAGAGGGCATACGACGGCTGGTCATGCAAGAGCAGCGACGCCAATTGATACGTGTCGAAGAATGTCTGCGGCACGCGGAAATCGGCGGAGGTGAGCATGTTGATGTCGAAGCTCACCGAATGACCGACGATCGGATGGTCGCCGATCACCGAGCGCACCTCACGTGCGACATCAGACCAACTTCTGGCGCTCTTCAACTCTTTCGGATCGATCCCCGTCAGCGAAGCGATGTTGAACGGCAGCGCCTTCTTCGGGCGAATCAGCGAGGAGTAGCGATCGAGCATGGCGTCGCGCGTGAAGACGACCACGCCGATCTCGATGATCTCATCGCGCGCGTAGTCCAACCCGGTTGTTTCCACATCGAGCGAGACGAAGGTCCCGGTCATGCATGCTCCGTGCCCGACTGCGGTCGAGCGGTGCTCATCGTCCGGTCGCGACGGTGTCGGCCAACGCAATCGCGAGGAGGCCCAGTTGGGCGAGGCCTGTCGCCACGGGTGCGGTGTCGATGTACTCATCCTCGCGATGCACGTTGCCGCCACTGGTGATGCCGATGCACACCGCCGGCATGCCGCGATTGATGGCGACGTTGGCGTCGGTGCTGGAGGCGTCGAATGTCGGCTCGACCTTGAGCGCGCGCAGGATGTCCGCGGCCGCTGCCACCCCCGCGCTCGACGTGGGCAACTCGCCCGCGGGTCGCTCGCCGATGACTTCCGCGGTGAAGGTGATGCCTTCCCGGCGCGTACCGCGAATCACCGCATCCACACGGTCGGACAGCCGGGTGAGCGCGGCGGGATCGACGGAACGGAGGTCGAGCAGGCAACTCGCACTCGGGGCGATGGAATTGACGGAGACACCGCCCTCGATCCAGCCCACGTTGAGCGTGGTTTTCGGTGCCCATGAGAGCGGGATCGCATCCAACTCGGCAATCAGTTTTGCAAGGGCGTGGAGCGCACTCGGGCGTCCGAAATCACCCCATGAGTGGCCACCCGGGCCGGTCGCGGTGATCTTCAAACGCTTGCTGCCGACGGCAACATGGGTCACGCGGCCGATGTTGTGCCCCTCGACGGCAACCATGGCAGCGATGCGCGGATGGTCGTTCATGACTTGGATGATGCCGCGCAGGTTCCCTAGCCCTTCCTCACCGACGTTCCCTGTCAGGAGAAGATCAGCCGCTGGCGTGACCCCTGCTGCACGCAGCAAAGCTGGGAGGGCCAACACCGATGCGATGGCGACGCAGTTGTCACCAATCCCCGGGCCGTGAATGCGCGTTCCATCGTCCCGGACGTTGATAGCAATGGAATGCTCGAACACCGTGTCGAGATGAGCCGCGAGCAACACTGCTGGAGCGTTGGCGCCGGTGGCGGTGCCAGTAATGGTGCCCACGACGTCGCTGATTCCATCGACCACTGGGTCAAGACCCTGCTCCCGCATCACATCCCGCACGAGTGAGGCGCGGGCCGCCTCATCGAAGGTGGGGGCCGGCACTGCGGCGATCCGCTTTGTCCACTCCAGGACGGTAGGGGTCAACGTGGCTGCTGCCGTCGACATCGTGGCCACCAATTGCGACGAAACGGTGGGCACGGCGACTCCTCAACTTGCGGCAGGCTCAGCGTCAGCCTCAGAGTGATCGTGATCTCAGTGTCAGGCTGTCACTGAGAGTATACATGCGACTCCGGCGAACGGCGCGATCCCACCGCATGTGCTCAGACCCGCCATGCTGCCCGAACCATGCGGAATCACGTTTCGCTACTCCTCCCGCGGTGACGTCGCCGGACTGCGCAGGAAGTG
>JAPOLF010000009.1:8485-18940 GCA_029977305.1 bacterium
CTGGAGATCGTTTCGTGTCTTGACACTTGTCAACCCACACTCTAGCGTTCACCCACAGGCGTCCGTGGCTGCTGATCGATGGCTTTCCCGGGCAGAATGGTGTCGTGTCATCGTGCACGAAAGGGAGTGCTTCATGGCTTACCACCGATTTGACGCGGTCATCGTCGGAGCCGGCGGCGCCGGCCTGATGGCGGCGATCCAACTGGCCGGGAAGGCCAACATCGCGGTGGTCAGCAAGCTCTACCCGCCGCGGTCGCACACGGGTGCGGCGCAAGGTGGCATCAGCGCGGCTCTCGGGAACACGGAAGAAGACCACTGGCAGTGGCACATGTTCGACACCGTGAAGGGTGGCGATTACCTCGTCGACCAGGATGCCGCGGAAGTGCTCGCACGCGAAGCCATCGACGCGGTGCTGGAACTCGAGCACATGGGGTTGCCGTTCAACCGCACCCCGGACGGCCGGATTGACCAACGTCGCTTCGGGGGTCACACGCGCAACTTCGGCGAAGGTCCGGTGCGCCGCGCCTGCTACGCCGCCGATCGCACCGGTCACATGATCATCCAGACCCTCTACCAGCAGGGCATCAAGCACAACGTCAACTTCCTCGACGAGCACTTCCTGCTCGATCTCCTCATGAGCGACGACGGGTCTGCCTGCGGCGTAGTGACCATGGAGATCAAGACGGGCGAGATCCACGTGATCCACGCCAAGACCGTGCTCATCGCGAGCGGCGGTTACGGTCGAGTCTGGAAGATCACTTCGAACGCGCTTGCCGGAACCGGCGACGGCATGGCGGTCGCCTACCGCCGAGGCGTCCCGCTGATGGACATGGAGTTCTACCAGTTCCACCCGACGGGGCTGTACAAGCTCGGCATCCTCCTCTCGGAGGCGGCTCGCGGCGAGGGTGGCATCGTCCGCAACTCCGAAGGCGAGGCATTCGCTGCTCGCTACGCCCCGACCCTCAAAGACCTCGCCCCGCGCGACATGATGTCCCGTTTCATCTATCAGGAAGTGAAGGAAGGGCGCGGGATCGACGGCAAGGACTACGTCCACATGGATCTCACCCACCTGCCGCCGGAAGTCATCGACGCCAAGCTTCCCGACATCACCGACTTCGCCCGGACCTATCTCGGGGTTGAACCGAAGACGGAGTTGATCCCCATTCAGCCGACGGCCCATTACGCGATGGGTGGCGTCCCGACGAACATCGATGCTCAGGTCATCCGCGACGAAGCCGGCCACGTGATTCCGGGCCTCTACGCCGCAGGCGAGTCTGCGTGTGTCTCGGTGCACGGGGCGAACCGACTCGGCACCAACTCACTGGTCGACCTCGTCGTCTTCGGTCGTCGCGCAGGCAAGCACATGCTCCAGGCGATCCAAGAATCGGAACTGCCGCCGCTGCCGAAGGATCCGGAGGCTTTTGCGCGCGCCCAGGTGGACGCACTCCTCACCAGCACCGGCGGTGAAAACATCGCTGAACTCCGCGCCAAGATGCAGGAGTTCATGATGGACAAGGTCTCGGTGGTGCGAGACAACGACGGGTTGATCTCCGCCAAGGAGGACCTGGCCGAGGTGCGCCGGGCCTATCGCCACATCAGCCTCGATGACAAGGGCAAGGTGTTCAACACCGATCTGCTCGAGGCCTTCGAGCTCGGTTGCATGATTGATTGCGCCGAGGCGACGATCGAAGGCGCCCTTGCCCGCACCGAATCGCGCGGCGCCCATTACCGCGATGATTTCCAGGCCCGCGATGACGCGAACTGGCTCGCCCACACCATGGTCTACAAGGGGTCCGGCGGGTTGGAGATGCGCAAGAAGCCGGTGGTGATCACCGAGTTCCAGCCCAAGGAGCGCAAGTACTAACCGAGGCCGCGCGATTCCGCGACCACGCAGCAGCGAACGAGGTGCCAGGTGCAGTACACGATTCGGATCAAGCGGTACAACCCGGAAGTGGATGTCAAACCGCACTTCAAGGAGTACACGGTCGAAGCTGAGGGCAATGACCGGGTGCTCGATGCCCTCAACATGATCAAGTGGAACCAGGACGGCACCCTCACCTACCGGCGCTCCTGTGCGCACGGGATCTGCGGGTCGGATGCGATGCGGATCAACGGGCGAAACCGCCTCGCGTGCAAAGTCCTGATGCAAGAACTTGGCAAGAAGATCACCATCGAGCCGCTGATCGGCTTCAAGGTGATCAAGGACATGGTTGTCGACATGGAGCCGTTCTTCAACAGCTACAAGTCGATCAAGCCCTATCTGATCACGGGAGACGCCCCGAGCTCCGGCGAGCGGCGGCAGTCTCCCGAGGACCGCGAGCGATTCGACGACACCACGAAGTGCATTCTCTGCGCCTCGTGCACCACTGCCTGCCCGATAACCTGGACGAATGAGCAGTTCGTCGGGCCGGCGGCGATCGTCAACGCCCATCGCTTCATCTTCGACAGCCGGGACACCGGAGCTGGTGAGCGCCTGCGCATCCTGAACCAGCAGTCCGGCGTCTGGCGCTGCCGAACGGTCTTCAACTGCACTGATGCCTGCCCGCGCGGGATTGAGGTGACGCGCGCGATCGAGGAAGTGAAGCGGTCGCTCCTGATCGAGCAAGTCGCGTACTAGGGACGATCGACGACATGGGCGGACTGTTCACCCACCTCTTCTCGCCACCGCCTCCGGAGGACGTGTTCCATCCGGCGGCGATGGTGCTGTTTCTGCTGTTTCTTGTCGGGTTGACCGCGTCTGTGGTGATGTCCGGCAAGGCTGCGGGGCGATTCGTGGCGCATCCTGTTCCGCGGGAGGCGATCCAGCACATTGCGGGGGTCTGCGCCTACATCTGCGGTGCCGCAGTGTTCTTCTTCGTGATCCGATTCCTGCAGATCAACCCGTTCAGTTTTGGGTGCCCGTTTTGGATCTGGTTGTGCGTGATCGCACTGATCGTGTATTTGGTACGGGAGCGACTGCGCTGGAACCTCGTGATGGCGGAAGCCGTTGCCAAACACGACAAGCAGCAGGTCAAGCAGCAGTATCTCCAAGCCGCAAAAGACAACGCGGCTCAGCGAAAACGCCGATCTGCCTGAGACTGGATTCTCGCTGGAATGCGACGCGCCCCGCTCGATGAGCGGGGCGCAGATGTTTCCGTCCCGGTCCGACCCTGCGGATGTTCCGACTCCGCTTGCTCCGGTCGGGCTTCCCCGAACCACCCGAGGAGATCGACTTACGGCTGCTACCTTCCGGTCCTGACCGGGTTCACCGTTCCTCGCCGGTCCGGGACCCTTCCATCACCACTGCGCTGCGACAGCGACTCACACAGGGCCGGGCCGGGACGGACACATCAGGCACGCGAGGTGCCCCCCGAAGTCTACGAGGCGCAGGAGGCAGCGTCAAAGCAAACCCGTCTACTCCGGGGGAAGCGCATGGTCAGCCGGCCATGGCTTCGGCTCGGGACCCGGATCACCCATGTCGGGGTGATCTTTGAGCCGACCGAGCACATCGACGGTGAGATCGTCACGCACTTGCACCTGGCAGCTGAGACGGAGGTTGTCCGGGCGGTCAGCAATTCGTTCAAGGCGTTCGCGCTCGGCATCCGTCATCGGCCCGGCGTCGCCTGCGAGGATCAGCACCTTGCAGGTGGCGCATCGGGCATTGCCCCCGCAGCGGTGAAGAATGTCACAACCCGCATGCTCGATCGCCAGTACGAGGCGATCTCCCTCTGCGCATTCCGTGGTTCCCACATCCTTAATTGTCACGGTTGGCACGAATGGCACTCCTGTCTCGCCCTAGGCGTGAAATCTGCTGCCCCCGGTGATGCGTTGCCGGAAGCGATCCGAGAAATCGGCGGCATGGGGACCAGTCAAGGCAACCACGCCCAAGTGTCCGCGTCGCTGCGAGCCAGTGAGAAACGGGTACTTCAACCCCGAAGAATCGAACTGCCGCTCAGCGAAGAAGACTTCCTCCGAGATGCGAGCGAAGATCGCGTAGGCGAGTTGATCTGCGGTCATCAGATCTGGGACCGGGGTGTCTACCCAGAACCGCACCTGCACCTCGCCATCCGTGATCTCGGGCTCTCCCATGAGCAGCAACCCGTCCAAGCCTTGCACCAGCGCCTCGACTTCCGCCGAGAAGCGGAGATTGGCATCCGGATCACGACCCCACTCATCGCCGAATTGGCCGCGGAGCGCTGCCAGGATTTCATCGCGCATGGTGGTGGCGTCCCCGGCCGAGCTCGCGATCACGAGTTCCTATACTACCCAATGCACTGGGATCGTACCGATCCCACAGCACCACGTCGCTACGGTGAGGAGCCATCATGCCGTCGCCATCTGATCTGGCTGAAGAGATTCCGGCGCGGATCAGGCGTGCCCAGAGCCTCGCAGGCGAGGCAGGATGCGACGCGCTCCTGGTTATGGGGCGCTCGTTCTACGATCGACCGGGCAACCTCGCCTACCTGACCAACCACTTCCCGCCCTTCCCGGCATCGGTGTTCGACGAGGAGTTCCGCGGACTTGGGCATGGGATCTTGCTCCTTCCGGCACACGGGGAACCGGTGCTGATCACCGATCCCCGCGGTGCGCGCCGTGACCTTGTGCCGATCGCCGACGTCCGATCCGCTGGCGATCTCGTCAGTTCGCTCGCCCGGGCCATCCGTGATCGTGGGCTGGATCGCACCGTGATCGGCGTGGTCGACGATGACATCCTGCCCTCCGCAATGGAGCGATCGTTGCGCGATTCATTCCCCGGCGCTGAATTCCGCCCCGTGCCGGGGTTGCTGGATGTCCTGCGTCGGATCAAGTCACCGCGCGAAATCGCCCAACTCCGGGATGCCGCCATCTGCGCCGATGCGGGATTGATGGCCGCGGTGGAGGCGATTCAACGACCTGGCATCACCGAGCGCGAGGTGTGCGCCATCGGAACCGCCGCGTGCTTGCGTGCCGGGGCGGATTTCGTCCGTTATTTCCGCGTGCACTCCGGCCCGTGGTCCGCAGTGGGGTCCCGGTGGCCGCCAGCGACGGATCGCCCGATCAACGCGGGGGAGATCGTGGTCCTGGATGCGATCGGCGCGGTCGACGGGTATGGGTTCGATGTGAATCGCACCACCGTCTGCGGGACACCGGATGATGACACTCGCGTGTTCCTCGACGCCGTTGATCACGCCACCGCTGCCGCGGTGGCAGCCGCGGTGGCCGGCCGTGAGGCCTCCGACATCCACCGGGCATCGTGCAAGGCGTATGAGCCATCACCGTGGTCCGGACTGGTCGGCTCGATGGTCGGGCACGGGTTGGGGATCGAAACGGTGGAACTCCCCTACCTCACCTCCGACGCGACGGACACCATGCTGCCGGGCATGGTGTTGTGCATCGAACCGGGGATCTTCATCGCCGGGGAGCGCGGAGCGGCGATTGAACAGGAGGTGGTGATCCGGGATGGCGGTCCTCCCGAGATCCTGACACCCACCCCCACCAAACTCTGGTAGGCTTGTGGGCAACACGACGGGAGGGTTCACCGTGCAGCGGGTTCTCGACATCATCCTGCGACGCGAGCGAGACGTTCCGGCAATTCCCAATTGCCCGGATCATCACGTCGATATGCGCCTTCGGGGCAAGCAAGGACGACCAACGCGTTTCTCCTACCAGACGGAAGAGGAGTACACGCTGATCTACTACTGCCCGGTTGAGAAGTGCAACCAAACCGCCACGGTTCAGCAGGTGAAGACGCAGATCCCGGTTCCGGGTGAAGCCCCGTAGCGGCCGGAGTTCGCGCGTCGCGGCTAGCCGCGGATGTTCTCCCCTTGGTAGATGCCGCGGTACCCCTCGGCAACCTCACGCGCCAACTTGATGAAAACCAGTTGCAGCAGACGGGCGTCTCGCTGCACCCGGAATCCTGATGGGTTGGCGACATTCAGCAGTGAGGTCGAGCGGCCGTTGTACCCGGCGTCCCAGACGGCGGTGTGCAACGTCACCCCGCACCGGCACAGGCTCGATCGCGGACGACCGAATGCCATCATGTCCTTCGGCAGGTTGACGATCTCATTGAAGACCACCTGGTAGACACCTGGGCCGAGCGTGACGAACCCGTCATCATCGAACGGTAGCGGGTCCACATCGGGAAGCACCCGACCGGCATTGTCTGCCGCGAGGATGCCTTGCCCGTGGATGGCAGAGACGGTCTGCAGCGAGAGGTCGACGCCATTCGGCTGGACCTGCTGCTCGAGGTCGAGAACGTTGCTCAAGAGTCGCTGCTCGCCCGCGATGAGCGCAAGCAAATCCTCTCTCCCGAGCACGGCACCCTGCATCTGATCGTCCATGGTGGCTGACCTCCTCGTCGTCACTTCCTGCGCGCGACCTCGATGATGTCGCCGACCACGCGCACCTTGTAGGTTTCCACGCCGACCACGACGGGGAACGACACTGGCTCACCCGTCTTGACGTTGAACGCGCCACCATGCAGCGGGCATTCCAGTTCATCACCGTCGAGCTCGCCGTCGGAGAGCGATGCGTCCTGATGCGTGCATATGTCGCAGACGGCGAAGAATTCCCCACCCACATTGGCAAGGCACACCGGTTCCTCACCCACTTCGACGTACATCAGGCGCCCGTGCGGAAGGTCTCCGACGCGCGCCACCGGCTCCCAGACTGGTTCTGCCATTGCTCGTTGCTCGCTTGCGGAAGACCTACAGCGTGTCGTCGTCTTGCGGAACGCCGTAGATCGCGGACTTCAGCACTTTGAGGCCGAGCATCGCACATTTCATGCGGGCGGGGCTGATCGGCACCCCGAGTTCATCGAGGATGTCTTCGCGGCTGATCGCCTTCACCTGCTCGAGCGATTGCCCAGCGACCATCTCGGTGAGCATCGAGGCCGACGCTTGGCTGATCGCACAGCCTCGTCCCGAGAACTTGATCTCAGCGACGGCATCGCCTTCGATGCGCACATCCATCCGGACCTCGTCACCGCAGAGCGGGTTGGTGTCCTGATAGGTCGCTGTGGGGTCGTCAATCTCCCCTTTGTTCCGTGGGTGGCGAGAGTGATCGAGGATGTTCTCTCGGTAGAGTTGCTCGGACATGGTTCCAGAACCTCAGGCAGCGAAGATGCGCTGCGCCTTCATGATCGCTTCGGCCAATCGGTCCACGTCATCGCGATCGCTGTAGACCGAGAAACTCGCACGGGTGGTGGCCACGACGCCGAGCCGAGCCATGAGCGGCTGGCAGCAGTGGTGACCCGCCCGCACGGCGACGTTCTCCCCGTTCAGCACCGAGGCGACGTCGTGCGGGTGAATCTCTTCCACCGTGAACGAGATGACCCCTGCATGATCCTCCCCAGCCGGAGGACCGAAAACCGTCACCCCCGGGAGTTCGGCGAGCCGCTCCAACGCATAGCGAGTCAATGCCTCTTCATGCGCGCTGACCGCCGCCATGTCGAGCCGCGTCAGGTATCGGAGCGCGGCCCCGAGTCCGACCGCATCCCCCACGGCGGGGGTCCCCGCTTCGAATCGAGCGGGAACATCGGCCCACGTCGAGCGACCGATTTCCACCTTGCGGATCATCCCGCCGCCGCCGAGGAAGGGCGGCATTGCCTGCAGGAGGTCGAGGCGACCCCAGAGCACGCCTGAACCCATCGGGGCCAGCACCTTGTGACCGGAAAACGCGAGGAAATCCGCACCGAGCGCACGGACATCGACCGGTAGGTGTGGCGTGCCCTGTGCCGAATCGACGAGCACCGTCGCTCCTGCCTGCTTGGCGCGCCGGATGATCTCCGCTGCCGGGTTCACCGTGCCAAGGGCGTTTGAGACGTGGGGGAACGCGACCACCTTGGGCTCGCGGGCAAGCAAGCGGTTTAGGCTTTCAAGGTCAAGACGGCCGTCGTCGGAGATGCCCACCGCCGCGATCTCGGCACCAACGGCTTCAGCAAGCAGTTGCCATGGCACGATGTTCGAGTGGTGATCCATCTCGGTGATGACGATGAGGTCGCCATTCCGGACGTTTGCCCTGCCCCACGACTGGGCGACGAGATTGATCGCCTCGGTGGTGTTGCGGGTGAAGATGCACTCCTTGGGGGAAGCGGCGTTGATGAAGGAGGCAACTTCCTGCCGGGCTTCTTCGTAGCGGGCGGTGGCGCGCTCGGAGAGGGTGTAAACGCCGCGATGGATGTTGGCGTTTTCCTCCGCGTAGTAGGAGCTGACCGCGTCGATCACCACCTGCGGCTTCTGGGAACTCGCGGCGCTGTCGAGGAAGGACAAGCGCTGTCCACGCTCGTTCTCCTGCTGGAGAATCGGAAAATCACGTCGAATACTGGCACCGAGAGTGGTGGGAGCGGGAATGGTGGTGGCCATGTGCACTCATCCTGCGCGATGGCGGCGGGCAGTGTTCGCCCGCCGCCTGAATTGCTAGATACCTACCTTGCGGGCGATCGCGCTCTCGAGGAATCCTTGGATTTCCTCGACCGGAATGCGATCGATCACGGGGCGGAAGAATCCTTCGACGATGAGCTTCTGCGCCTCAGCGCGGGGCACTCCACGCGCCTGCAGATAGAAGAGGTGCTCCTCCTCAACCTGCGAGATGGTCGCGCCGTGGGTGCAGCGGACATCGTTGGCGCCGATCTCCAGGTTGGGGATCGAGTCCGCACGCGCGGTCCTGCTCAACACGAGGTTGCGATTCTGCTGATAGGCGTCTGTCTTCTGGGCCCCCTCGAAGACTTTGATCAGGCCCGAGTAGACCGAACGGGCAGAGCCCTTGAGCGCGCCCTTGAACTCGAGATCGCTGGTCGCAAGCGGGGATTCGTGCAGCTGCCACGTGTGGTGGTCGAAGAACTGGTCCTCGTCGCCGAAGTAGATGCCGAGCATCTCCGCGAGTGAGTTCTTGCCCCGGAGGTGTGCACCGATCGAGTTCTTGCTGAAGCGCGATCCGAGCGTGACCTGGAGGCTGTTGAGCGTGGAACGCTCACCGAGCACCGCGCGCTCGGTCATGAAGTTCCAGACATTGCGGCCCCAATCCTGCACCTGCACATAGCGGAGCGTCGCGTCAGCACGGACGATGAGTTCCACCACTCCGGAGGCGAACGACTGCCCCTCGAGCGAAGGCGAGCTGTAGGCATCGACCAAGAAGGCCTCGGCGCCCTCCTCGACCACCACAAGCGTGTGGTTGAAGAGCGACTCGCCGCTCTGGTTCATCAAGGCGAACGAGCGGAACGGCAATTCCACGCTCACCCCGGCCGGGACGTACAGGAAGCTTCCACCCTGCCACATGGCCGCATGGAGCGCTTCGATCTTGCCGAAATCGGTGGGCACCGCCTCGGTCATGAAGTAGCGCTCCATGAGGTTGCCATGGTCGCGGAACGCGGTGTCGAGGTCGCAGAAGATCACGCCCTTGCTGGCGAGTTCCGGATCACGCTCGAGGAGCGTCGCCGCCGCGCCGTGCTGCACGACGACTCCGGCATTCTTCTCCCCCGCGGAGACCATCTGACCGTCGCCGAGAGCGGCCTGTGCGGCCGTCACGTCGATCTCCAGGGCACCGAACGGGCGGAGCTTCTCCAACTTGAGCGCGCGGAAGTCCGTGCGCCGCCACTCCTCCTCGTTGCGCTGCGGCATGGAGAGTTCTTCGTAGCGATCCCACGCCGCGAGGCGGCGGTCCCGCACCCACTGCGCTTCGTTCTTGCGCCGCGAGAGTTCCTCAACCGCTTCGCGGGAAAACCCTGCGACCGTGTCATGCATCGTTGCTGTCATCGCATCCTCTGCCCTGTGTCCGGAGGCGCGGCAGAACCGCGCGGACCGGAACGCTGCTAGCCGACGGAGCCTTCCATCTCGAGCTGGATCAGCCGGTTGAGTTCGACCGCGTCCTCGAGCGGCAACTCCTTGGCAATCGGCTCGATGAAACCGTTGACGATCATGCTCATCGCCTCGTCCTCGGTGAGTCCGCGGCTCTGGAGGTAGAAGATCTGCTCTTCGGCAACCTTGGAGACCGTTGCCTCGTGGCCGACGGAGACCTGCTCTTCCTCAATCTCGATGTAGGGGTAGGTGTCGGTCTTGCTCGATTCGTCGAGGAGCAGGGCGTCGCAGACGACGTTGCTCTTCACGTTGGTCGCGCCCTTGTGGACCTTGACCAACCCGCGGTACGACGACCGGCCGTCACCCTTGGAGATCGACTTGGAAATGATCTGCGATGAGGTGTTCGGCGCGGCATGCACCACCTTGCCGCCGGCGTCTTGGTGCTGACCGTCACTGGCGAAGGCGACAGAGAGAATCTCGCCGCGCGCGCCCTCTTCCATCAACCACACTGCCGGGTACTTCATCGTCACCTTGGAGCCGAGGTTCCCGTCGATCCACTCCATGGTGGCGCCCTCATGGGCAACGGCGCGCTTGGTCACCAGGTTGTACACGTTCGTGGACCAGTTCTGGATCGTGGTGTATCGACAGCGCCCGCCCGCCCGGACGATGATCTCCACGACGGCCGAATGGAGCGAATCGCTCG